>NZ_JAYSGF010000018.1:0-86822 GCF_041912965.1 Chromobacterium sp.
CCGCTTTTTCGCTCGTTTTCGCCTTGTCTCGCCCTAGCTCGCGAGATCGTAAACAGGTTCTAAGTGGCGCCGGTATTTCAGCCTAGGCTTTCGATTTGACTAATGTACCAAAATTGGTACCATTCAAGTATGAGTGCCCCCATCCTGGATGTTCGTTTCTACCAGACGGCAAGCGGTACGGAACCCGTGTGTGATTGGTTGAAAGCGCTAGAGGCTCCGGACCGGAAAGTCATAGGCGCAGCCATCAAGACGGTCCAGTTTGGCTGGCCGCTTGGCATGCCCTTGGTGCGAAAAATGGCCAAGGATTTATGGGAGGTCCGCATCCATCTGCCTGGGCGTATCGCCAGAGTGATGTTCACCGTGGTCGCGGAGGCGATGGTTCTGCTGCATGGTTTCATCAAGAAGTCGCAGGCCACGGCGAAGGAAGATTTGGGGCTGGCGCTTGCGCGGCTCAAACAGCTAGGGAATACATGATGAACAAAGAGCATATCGGCAGCCGCTTCGATGACTTTCTGGCCGAAGAGGGCATGCTGGAAGAAGCCACGGCAATCGCCGTGAAGCGGGTGATCGCCTGGCAGATTCAGCAGGAAATGAAGGCGCAGAAGCTGAATAAGACCGCTATGGCAAAGAAAATGCATACCAGCCGCGCGGCCTTGAACCGCTTGCTGGATGACACGGATACCAGCTTGACGCTGGCTACGCTGGCAGGCGCCGCGACGGCGCTTGGCAAGAAAATCAAGGTGGAGCTCGTTCCCGCCTGAAGCGTGTTTTTGATCCAATACGAGCAAAAAGCACCGTTCCCTAATCAGGAAAACGGTGCTTTTTTACGATGGCAGCGCAGTTTACGGCTAGATCCGTCGGCCGGGTTTAATGCCGGCGTCGCGCGTGCCGCGCCTCCAGCCAGGTGCGCAGGATTTGCGCGTCGTGCAGCTGGTGTTGGCTGTCGAGATGGCGGTAGACCTTAACCCGGCGCGCGCCCAGCCACAGCATGTGCTCAAGGTAGTTGAAGAAACCCATCCAGTGGCCGCGCTGGCTGCGGTCGCCGAAGTCGATGTCGCGGGCGACGCGGCTGAGCAGGCCGGAACCGACATATTCCGGATTGTCCTTCAGCCATTGCAGCAGATGGGCGGCGCATTCGCGGCCGTAAGCGCAGGCGATGTCGTAGTTCTCGGAGGCAGCGGGCATTTGCCAGTAGTGGGGGTAGTCGCGGGAGGGCAGGTAGCGGACGAAGGGGAGCAGGGTGGCCTGCTGTTCGCGGGCGGCCAGTTTGTAGCGGCGGCGGGAAGGTAGGGTGTAAGACATGGTGTTTCTCCTGCTGTGACACAAGATAAACCACCTGCCGGGTGAGGCTGAGGTATTAGGCAGGCGCGTGGCAGGATTGGCGTACCGGTCCGAAGTCTTGCCGGCGAGCGCATAGCGCTCTCCCACCATGCGCCTGCCAAAACGGCCTTGCCATGGATAAAGCAGCCAACGCAGCATGCTGCGTTGGCTTGTCGACTTCGGAAACGGGACGCCAATCCCGTGTGCCGCTTGTGGGCGGCAACGGGGGGATTGTTCCTGAGGGAGTGCTTGGGGTCAAGGCGGGGTGGTTGCTTTGATTGAGCGTGGCTTACTTGTTGAGTGATCTGGTTTTGAATCCGCTGCGCGGATATTGATTTAGGGCCGGTTCCGCCCGGCGAACGGGGAGGGGGCGGGCCGCCGCCCCCTTCCATCCCCCCTCGTCCCCCAGGACGCGAAACCCCGAAGAAAAAGGGGCCTGCAAGGCGCGGCTGAACTCGCGATTTGCTAACGTCAAATCGCTCAAACAAAGCAGCCGCTTAAAACCTTGCAGACCCCTTTTTCTCCGGCGCGCCCCGAGGGGACTCTTGGGCGCTACACGAGGTGGTCAATTCTCTAAATAGGAGGAAGTTGATTCACTACTTGGGCCGCTCTGTGGGTAACTTTGCGCTGTTCCCTTTTCTGTGGATATCTCCAAAGAGCCAAGGAGAAACCACGTTTGCGACGCGCCCCTGGTCCCTTCAAGCCTGCCGTCGGGTGGCAGGCCCGAGGTTTTAAGCGGCTGCTTGTTCGAGCAGCGCGACGTTAGCGCGCTGCGAGTTCAGCCGCGCCTCGGGCCTGACGGGACCCGGCGGGAAGCCGCAGGCCAGGCTTGCAGGGCGGCCTTTGGGGTGAAGGGGAATTTGGCCGAGCAAATTCCCCTTCCTGCCCGCCGGGCAGCCCCGGCAATCAAAATCATCATCCGCGCAGCGGATTCAAATGCCCTCGCGACGCTGCGCTTGCCTCGCTCGGTCAGCGCGGAAAGCGGCACCCAAATCATCATCCGCAAAGCGGATGCAACAACGCCCCTCACGCAAACGCCAAAGCCCCGGTCAAATCCCCCGGCGGCTGCGCGCCGCGCGCGCGGAAGGCCGCATTGCGCGCGCTTACCCCTTCCAGCTCCGGCAAATCATGCAGCCGGCTGATGAAACGGATGATGGACGTGGTGTCGTAAAAGGTGTGATCCACATGCCCGCGCTTGGCGAACGGCGAGGCGATGATCGCCGGAATCCGCGAACCCGGCCCCCAGCGGTCCCCCGGCGGCGGCGCCACATGGTCCCACCAGCCGCCGTTCTCATCGTGAGTGATCACCACCAGCATATGCTTCCACTGCGGGCCGCTCATCAAATGCTGCAACACATTGGCCACATGACGATCGCCGGATTCCACGTCGGAATAACCGGCGTGCATGTTCAGATTGCCCTGCGGCTTGTAGAAGGCCACCGCGGGCAGTTTGCCGGCCACGGCGTCGGCGATGAAGCGGTTGGAGATCGGGCTGTCGCCCAGGCCGCCGTCCAGCAGATGGCGCTCGCGGGCGGCGCTGCCGGGCGCGAACTGGCGGAAGTAGTTGAAGGGCTGGTGATGATATTGGAAGTTGGGCGCGTCGCCGCCGCCCTTGCCGTCCAGCGCCGCCTGCCAGCTGCCGCCGTACCAGGCCCAGTCTATGTGCTTCTCGGACAAGAGGTCGCCTATGGTGCGGTAGTTTTGCGGCGGCAGGGTGCTGGGGTCTTGCGGGTCGGCGTAGCGCTTGTCGCCGCCTTCCGCCGGCCGCACGAAGCTGGGCTGGTAGGGCGGGGCCATGGTGTTGACCGCGTAGCCGTCCGGGGTGATGGCGCCGCTGTTGACGAATTTGGGCGGGCCGTCCAGCGCCGAGGCCGGGGATTTTGGGTCCAGCGCCAATTGGTGGCCGGTGGGGCCGTCGGCCAGCACGGCGATTTTCTTCTTGGCCGGGGTCTGGGCGGCGTTGAAGTATTCCGGAGTGCGCGCGGAGATCAGGAACTGGTGGTTGAGATAGGAGCCGCCGAAGGCCGCCATGAAAAAGTTGTCGCACAGGGTGAAACGGCGGGCGATCTGCCATTGGTTGAGCGTGCGCGCGGTGTCCGGGTAGTGGCCCATCACCAGCGCGCCGGAATCGGCCCAGGCGACGAACTGGTCGTTGCGGCCGTCGTTGATCTGCATCTGGTTGTGATAGAACAGATGGCAGAGATCGCGGGTGATCACCGCTTCCGGCAGCGGCTGGCCTTCGGCGTCCTTCAGCGGGAAGGGCGCGTTGGGCAGGCCGTGGATGTCTTTTTCTTCGATGAAATAGCGCTTGCCGGCCACGGTCTGGCCGGTGGGCACCAGGCCGCCCCAGATCTTGGGCAGGCCGGACAGCGGCTGACCGTCGCGGTCGCGTTGCTGCGCCTGTTCCGGCTTGACCGCGCTCAGCGGCTGGGCCACGCCGGGAAAGTTGCCGTAGAGGTTGTTGAAGCTGCGGTTTTCCAGGTAGATCACCACCACGTTCTTGATATTGGCCTTGAGCAGCGCGTCCAGCTGGCCGTGGCGCGGGTGCTTGCTCGCTGTTGGCGCGGCGGCGGCCGGCAAGGCGCAACTGGCGCCGATGGCGGCCAGGCCTTCGAACAGGCGGCGGCGGGAGGGGTCTTGCGGGGCGTCCGTTTCGGCTGGCAACGGGCTGTCCTGTTCATCGGCGGCGGTCATGATGCGTCCTTGTCTGGGGGCGTGCGGTGTGGTCCATCATCCCGCCGCCGTGTTGCGGCTGGATGTCGGTGTTTAGTTGGCGCGCAGCGCGGCGGCGCGGGCTTCCGCCAGCGGCTGCAGCACTTCTTCCGGCAGGAATTCGCGGAACAGGGTGTCCGCCGGCGGCGCCTCGCGCAGCAGTTCTATCGGGTCGCGGCCGTCCAGGCTGCCAAGGTTGGGCGCGTGGACGAAGTAGCCCAGCAGCCGTTGCAGCCGCGGCGGCAGCGTGCGGGCCAGTTCGCGGGAAACGGCGAGGTATTGGTTTTCCGCCTGGCGCAGCCAGCCCAGGTTGTAGCTGATGACCACGCCGGTACGCGCTTGGGCGCTGTGGTTGGCGCCGCCGCCGTGGACCAGCGAACCCAGATAGATCAGCACCGAGCCGGCGGGCATGGCGGCGCTGATGACTTCTTCCGGCCTGGGTTCTCGCGGCTCGGGCCAGCGGTGGCTGCCGGGCACGACGCAGGTGGCGCCGTTCTGTTCGGTGAAGTCGTCCAGCGCGTACATGCAGTTGATCATTTTTTCCGATCCGGGCGCGGTGCCGGGGAACATCAGATCATCGCTGTGCAGGAATTGGCGCGGTTCGCCGGGGCCGATGCTGATGGCCTGGGTCAGGTTGAGCTGGTATTCGCGGCAGCCGCGCAGCAGGAAGGCGTCCATCACTTGCAGGATCAAGGGATGAATGGCGAGCTCGCGGGTGGCGGGCACGCGTTCGATCAGGCCGCTGAGCCGGCGGGTGACATGGCCGTAGAAATCACCCTGACAGGGGGCGGTGCGGTCCAGCAACGGTTGCAGCTGGGCGCGGAACTGTGCCAGGCCTTCCGGGGTCAACAAGTGCTCGATCACGATGCCGCCGTCTTGTTCTAGCGCGGCGATCAGGGTTGCCGGCGCGGTGTCCGGTCGGAAGTGTTGCAGGCTGGGCATGTGTTGGGTTCCATCGCATTGTCGAGTCGCCGACGCGGTGCGCGGCGCTGTGCTGTGGTGGGATGTTATATTCCGGACATTCGCCATGTCTGCGGAGCCGGCCTTTAGGTCAGGTCATTGACTATCTATATAGTGAATGTATTTATTAATGTGAATGGCGTTCGCCGCGGCTTGTGCGCGGCGGGTTTTCGACCTTACCCTGAGCCCTTGCCGCCATTCGCCGCTGAGGAGTCCGCATGAGTGTGTCCCTGTTGAGCCGTTACGCTTTTTTCTCCTGTTGTCTGTTGTTTACCCTGTTCAGCCTGCCTTTCGTTCATTACGAGTGGCTGTGGCCGTTCACGCTGGCTGCCGCCGCGCTGACGCTGCTGGGGGTGTTCGATCTGCTGCAAACCCGTCACGCGGTGCGGCGCAACTACCCGATCCTGGGCAATATCCGTTACCTGGTGGAAAGCATCCGTCCGGAAATCCGCCAATATCTGCTGGAGTCCGACCGTGAGCAGTTGCCGTTTTCGCGCGCGCAGCGTTCGCTGGTGTACGCGCGGGCCAAGAACGAGGGCGCGGACAAGCCGTTCGGCACCTTGATCGATGTATACCAGCCGGGTTTCGAGTTCATCAGCCATTCGATGCGGCCGGCGCCGCTGAGCGATCCGGCCGGTTTCCGCGTGGAGATCGGCGGCCCGCAATGCGCGCAGCCGTATTCGGCGTCCCTGTTCAATGTGTCGGCGATGAGTTTCGGCGCGCTCAGCGCCAATGCCATCCGCGCCTTGAACCAGGGCGCGCAGCGCGGCGATTTCTATCACGACACCGGCGAGGGCAGCATCAGTCCTTACCACTTGGAGCATGGCGGCGCGCTGGTGTGGGAGCTGGGCAGCGGTTATTTCGGCTGCCGCGACGCGGTCGGCGGTTTCGACGCGGAGCGCTTCGCCGAGCAGGCGCGCAATCCGCAGGTGAAAATGATCGAGATCAAGCTGAGCCAGGGCGCCAAGCCTGGCCATGGCGGCATTCTGCCCAAGCACAAGGTGACGCCGGAAATCGCCGCCACCCGCGGTGTGCCGCTGGGGCAGGATTGCGTGTCGCCGTCGCGCCACAGCGCGTTTTCCACGCCGCTGGAGATGATGGCCTTCATCGCGCGGCTGCGCGAGCTGTCCGGCGGCAAGCCGGTGGGCTTCAAGTTTTGCCTGGGCCATCCGTGGGAGTTCATGAGCATCGCCAAGGCGATGCTGGAAACGGGGATTCTGCCGGATTTCATCGTGGTGGACGGCAAGGAGGGTGGCACCGGCGCGGCGCCGCTGGAGTTCACCGACCATATCGGCGTGCCGCTGCGCGAGGGCTTGCTGTTTGTCCACAATGTGCTGGTGGGCCTGAATCTGCGCGACAAGATCAAGATAGGCGCCAGCGGCAAGCTGGTCAGCGCTTTCGACATCGCCAGCGTGCTGGCGATAGGCGCGGATTGGGCCAATTCCGCGCGCGGCTTCATGTTCGCCATCGGCTGCATCCAGAGTCAGAGCTGCCATACCAACCGCTGCCCCACCGGGGTGGCGACGCAGGACAAGCTGCGCCAGCGCGCGCTGGTGGTGCCGGACAAGGCGGACCGGGTGTTCCATTTCCATCGCAACACCATGAAGGCGCTGGCGGAGATGCTGGCCTCGGCCGGGCTGGAGCATCCGTCTCAGCTGCGGCCGCACCACTTGGTGCGCCGCGTCAGCGATACCGAGATCCGCCTGTTTTCGCAGCTGCACGTTTTCCTCAAGCCGGGCGAGTTGCTGGAGCCTGAGATCAAGGCGGCGTTCTATGGCCGCATGTGGCAGATGGCGCGGGCGGACAGCTTCGAGGCCCAGCTGGTCTGAGCCTATTGCGGGGAGGGCGCGGCGCCGCTTTCTTCGTCGTCCGCGTCCTTGGGCGGCGGCAGGATGCGCCATTGACCGTCCTGGCGGCTGAAGCGCATCCGTTGCTCGCGCTCCACCGGCTTGCCGGTGAGTTTGCGGCCTTGATAGCGGACTTCGCAGTCCAGGGTGGCGTTTTCTTCGTCGGCCTGGCAGTCGTCCACCGCGGTGACGCGCAGGTCCTTGAGCATGGATTCCACCATGGAGCGCATCAGCAGGGTGTGGGTGGATTCCGGCTTGGCGTCGAGATCGGCGAGCGTCTGGGCCTTGAAGGCGGCTTCCGCCTCGGCCGGCGTTGGCTGTTCGGCCGGGGCGGCTTGGGCGAAGCCGGCGGCCAGACCGGCGAGCAATATGATGATGTTTTGTTTCATGCCGCGACTTTAAGCCGGTTTGACCGGGGCCGGCAAGGCGGTCGATGGCGCCGGTTTTTATTCGCGGTGGTGGGCGATCAGCTTGGCCAGCGCGGCGCTGACCAGCGGGTTGCTGACGCTGGAGGCGGCTTCTTCCATGCCGTCCAGCGCGTTTTGGCTGATTTTCAGTTTCTTCTCGCGCGGCTTGCGCGCCAGGCGCACGTCCACCTTGACCCGGGTCTTGCCGGCGATGAAGCCTTGCTTGGCCAACTGCGGCAATAGGCCGGGCGCGAGCATGCGCAGGCGGGCGGCGATGATGCCGGTGTCGGTGTAGATCACCAGTTCGTCGTCGCGGATGCGCACGGCGCGGCAAGTGCCGGCCAGCAGCGGCGGCAGCAGCTTCTGGAAGGCGCGGTCCAGCTTCATCAGCTCTTTGGCCTCGGCGGTGAGCCGGGTCAGGGTGCTGTCTTTGCTGGCGATGTCGTTGAATTGGCGTCCGGACATGGCGGGCTGTCTAGTGAAAACAGTTCATTGTAGCCGCTGACGGGGGCGCTTGGGGAGGCTGAGGCCAGTGTGCTGCGGAGGGCCGGCCGGGCGCGGGCCCGGCCGGAGGCCTTATTGGCCGCCTTCCACGTCTTCCAGACTGAAGGTTTCGGTATGGTCGTTGTAGGAGAAGATTTCCGCGTAGCGTCCCCAACTGATCACGGTGTCCAGCGTTTCCTCGGCGGCCTCGTCGGACAATGAGTCTTCCAGTTCCTGGGCGAAGCGCAGCCGCGGCGCGCGCTGGCCGGGGCGTTCCTGCAGCACTTTGCGGATGTGGGCGGCCATGGGCACATGGCGCTGCAAGTGCTCGGCGAACTGCACCTTGCGTTCCTGGGTGCCGTAGTCGGCGAACAGCTTGCCGGCGGCGGTGAGCAGGATGTCGCCGTCCTTGAGTTCGGCGAAGCCCAGATGCTCGAGAATTTCCGCCACCGGGAATAATTCATCCACTTCCAGCCGCAGTTTTTCCGCGATTTCCGGCATGTCGGCCTTGCCGTGGTAGGGCGCTTGCGCCACTTCCTCGATCAGGCCGGCCATCAGGTTGGTGGAGACCTCGCTCAGCTGACTGCCGATTTCCAGCGGCAGCTTGTGCAGGGTGTGGGCGCTGCGGCGCGCGGTCATCAGCGCGTAGATGTCGTCCACCATCTTGCGGAAGGCCGGGTCCAGCCGGTTGCGGCGATGCGGGAACGGCACTTTGATCTCCGCCACCACGCGGCCGGGGTTGGACGACAGCACCAGGATGCGGTCGCACATGAACACGGCTTCTTCGATATTGTGGGTGACGATGAGCACCGACTTGATCGGCAGCTGGCCCTGGCTCCACAGGTCCAGCATATCGGTGCGCAGCGTTTCGGCGGTGAGCACGTCCAACGCGGAGAAGGGCTCGTCCATCAACAGCAGCGTCGGATTGACCACTAGGCCGCGGGCGAAGCCGACGCGTTGGCGCATGCCGCCGGACAGCTCGCGCGGATAGGCGTTTTCAAAGCCGTCCAGGCCGATCAGGTCGATGGCGGCCAGCGCGCGGCGGCGGCGTTCCTTGGCTTCCACGCCCAGCGCTTCCAGGCCGGCTTCCACGTTTTGCAGCACGGTCAGCCACGGGAACAGCGCGAAAGTCTGGAACACCATGGCCACGCCTTCGGCCGGGCCGGTCAAGGGCTTGTCGTGGTAGCGGACGTCGCCGCTGCTTTGCTTGATCAGGCCGGCGATGATGCGCAGCAAGGTGGATTTGCCGGAGCCGGAGCGGCCGAGCAGGCCGACGATCTCGCCTTCGCGCAGCGTCAGGTTGACGTCGTCCAGCACCTGGATTTCGTCATTGCCCTTTTTGAAACCGCGACAAACGTTTTCCAGCCGGAAAATTTCCCGCCCCGGGGTGATGGTGTCTTGAGTCATGGTTGCCCCTTAGTTGAGACGGAGTTTGTTTTCGGCGATCGCGTACATGGGACGCCACAGCAGGCGGTTGAACAGGACGACGAACAAGGACATCACCGCGATGCCGAGCAGTATCTTGGGGTAGTCGCCGGCGGCGGTGGTCTGGGCGATATAGGCGCCCAGGCCGTGGGCGGCCAGTTTGTCGTCGCCCCAGGACACGTATTCGGACACGATGCTGGCGTTCCATGCCCCGCCGGATGCCGTTATCGCGCCGGTGACATAGTAGGGGAAGATGCCGGGCAGCATCACTTGCCGCCACCATTGCCAGCCGCGGATGCGGAAATTGGCCGAGGCTTCGCGAAAATCGTTGGGGAAGGCGCTGGCGCCGGCCACCACGTTGAACAGGATGTACCACTGGGTGCCGAGCACGATCAGCGGCGACAGCCAGATGTCCGGGCTCAGCTTGAAGTGGACGATGAAGACCACGAATACCGGGAACAGCAGGTTGGCCGGGAAGGCGGCGAGGAATTGCGCCAGCGGCTGGATCTTTTCCGCCAGCGCCGGGCGCAGGCCGATGTAAACGCCCAAGGGCACCCAGACCAGAGAGGCCAGCAGGATCAGCAGCGATACCCGCAGCAGGGTGATCAGGCCCAGGCCCAGCACGCGCAGCACCTCGGATGCGCCCACTTCGCTGTGGATGAAGGTCACCAGCTTCCAGCTGGCGAGCAGGCCCAGCACCGCCACCAGCAGCCACCAGACCACGTCGATGCCGCGCGACACCGGGGTTTGCGCTTCGGAATGCAGGCCTTGCGGCAGCCGGTAGTCGAGACGCAGCCGGGCGAGCACGCGCAGCAGTTTGCTGAAGGGCTTGAGCAGTTGCTGGATGGCGCGGGTGCGCTGGATCAGGTTCAGCACCCAGGATTCCGGCGCCGATTGGCTGGCGGTGTCTTCCAGGCGGAATTTATCGGCCCAGGCCACCATCGGGCGGAACAGGAATTGGTCGTAGATGATGATGACCACGGTCATGGTCAGGATCACCCAGCCGACGGCTGCGAGGTTCTTGTTCTGAATGGCCATGGCCAGGTAGGAGCCGACGCCGGGCAGGGTGACGGTCTTGTCGCCGACGGTGATGGCTTCCGAGGCCACCACGAAGAACCAGCCGCCGGACATGCTCATCATCATGTTCCAGATCATGCCGGGCATGGAGAACGGCACTTCCAGCTTCCAGAACTTCTGCCACGGCGTCAGCCGCAGATTGACCGAGACTTCTTCCAGATCGCGCGGCACGGTGCGCAGCGATTGGTAGAAGCTGAAGGTCATGTTCCAGGCCTGGCTGGTGAAAATGGCGAAGATGGCGGCGAATTCCGCGCCCAGCACCCGACCGGGAAACAGCGCCAGGAAGAAGGTGACGGTGAAGGAGATGTAGCCGAGCACCGGCACCGATTGCAGGATGTCCAGGATGGGCACCAGCAGCAGGCCGGCGCGACGGCTCTTGGCCGCCAGCGTGCCGTAGATCAGGGTGAAGACCAGGGCGGCGGCCATCGCGGCCAACATGCGCAGCGTGGTGCGCAATGCGTATTCCGGTAGATTGGCCGGGTCCAGCGTGATCGGCACGGTTTGCAGCGCGGTCAGCGGCGCCCAGGTTTCGCGGATGCCGGTGGTGGCCATCAACAGGAAACCCAGCAATAGCGGAAACGCGATCAAATCCCAGCGGTTGGGAATCAGCCGCTTGGCGGTGGCGGGCATGAAATGGCGGACAACGGTAGTCATCTGGCCTCTCCGGTTTAGCGCCGCCGACAGCGCCGCCTGCGGCGGTCAGCGGTTCTTTAGTCTGTTTTATTCGGGCGGAGCCGCGGCAGCGGGACACGCGGCCGGAAGCGGCATGCCCGTCATCTGAAGCATAGGCCAAGGGCATCGGGCGTGGACTACGGGCAAGGCCATGCATCGGGAATGGGTACGCATGGCGTCGGCGCTGGATACTAGCAGAGTTGTGAGTGCGGGAATGTTACCGGCACGGCAGATTTGTTGGTGTTTTGTGACGAATTGTACTGACGCAAATCAAGGGCTTGGGCGTGGCGCCGCCGCGCGGTGCAACCGGGGCGGGCGGCGCGGCCGGCTTGTGTTTTACTCCACGTTGCCCGCGGGGGCGCCCGCCGCCACTTCCACGGTCTTGACGCTGAGCGTGGCCGGGCTGGGCGCGACGCCGTTGCTGACGGCACCCACCTTGTGGAACACGCAGCTGAGCTTGGCCGGGGTCAAGGTCACCAGCGCATAGCCCTGGGCGTCGCTGTCCACGTATTTGAGCCAGCTGTTGAAGCTTTGCAAGGTGTTGGTGAAGGTGTTGACCACCTGGCCGCCGGCCGTGGTGTAGATCAGCGGCTTGGCCTTGGAGAAGGCCGGCACGGTGTCCACCACGTTCTTGAAATAGCTGAACAGCGAGTTGCTGGACACGCCGGCGGTGACCAGGTCCACCATCACCGGGCTGGGGCTGGCGGCGTCGTAGTCGTCCATCACCGGGCCGGCGAAGAAGGCGTGGATGTCGCCGGTGAGCGCCACCACATTGCCGATGGACTGGGCTTTCAGATAGGCCATCAGCGCCTTGCGCTCGGCGTTGTAGCCGTCCCATTGGTCGGCGTTGAGGATGAATTTGTCGAAGAACAGCGACGGCGGCAGGCCGGCGTCCAGGCCGGGCTTGATGCTGGCGTTGAAGGTGCCGGCGGAGATCGCGCCGCCGCTGAGGCTGCTCAACAGCGGCTGGGTGTTGGTATAGCTGACCACCGGAGTGGCGCCGCTGGTGTTGGCGGCGGCCAGGTCCAGATAGAGCGCGCCTTGCAATTGGGCGATTTGCGGCTGGCTCAGCGTCAGGCCGAAACCGGCCAATTGCGGCACCAGGCCCTGGGTCAGCAGCGCGGCGACCGCGACGGTGCCGTCAAAGCCCATGCGCAGCAGCGATACTTCATTGCCCCACAGCTTCCAGGTGGTGGTGGCGGACTTCATCTGGCCCTGCCACCAGGCGCGCTGGGTTTCGCCCAGCACCGACACGCTCAGCAGATTGCCGCCGGTGGACGTCATCTTGGCGGCTTCGACCTGGGACAGGATGTCCTGCGGCACGAAGTAGCGGCTGCCGATTTCGCTGCCGGTCTGGGTTTCCGGAATGATGTGATCGCTGCGGTACAGGCGCTCGTCGGTCATCACCAGCGTGGCCAGGTCGCCGAACACGAAGCTGCGGTAGATCTGGATGTTCTGGAACGAGGGATTGTTCAGGTCCAGCTGGACATCGGCCGGCATGTTTTCGAACCAGGCTTGGCTGGCACTGCGGCGGCGCGCGGTTTGCGGCGTGCTGTCGTCGGTGGCGCTGTATTCCTGACGGTCCTGCCAGCAGTCGTCGGAAAACTCGTGGTCGTCCCAGATCGCTATCATCGGGAAGCTGGCATGCAGCTTCTGCAGCCGGGCGTCGCCGCGATAGGCCTTGTACAGCGAGCGGTAGTCCGCCAGCGTGGTGGCGTAGATCGCGCCGTCGGCGCGCTTGGTGCCATTGGGCAGGCTCAGCGCCGGGTGGCGGCTTTCATTGCCGCCGCTCTGGAAGCCGGCGCCGACGGTCTCGTAGATGTAGTCGCCCAGGTGGACGATGAAGTCCAGGTCCTGGTTGGCCAGTTCGTCGAAGGCGCCCCAGTGGTTGACGCTCCAGTCCTGACAGGAAATGAAGGCGAACTTGAGCTGGGACAGCGGGGTGCCGGCCGCCGGCGCGGTCTTGGTGCGGCCGGTCATGCTGACCGCCGCGCCGGTGAGGAAGCGATAGTAGTAAGTGGTGGCGCTGTTGAGCCCGGTGACTTTGTGGCGGAGGGTGTAGTCCCAGGCGGGCTGGGCGCTGAGCGCGACATTGACCAGCAGGGTGGTGAAGTCGGCGCGGTCGGACAATTGCAGCGTGACCTTGATGTTCTGGCCGCCGCTGCCGCCGTCGGCACGGGTCCACAGGATGATGCTGTCCGGCTTGGGGTCGCCGGAGGCCACGCCCTGGCCGAAACCGCTGCCGGCTATGCCCTCGGCCGCGTCCTTGCCCCCCGGCTGGCTGGCTGCGCCGCCGCTGCCGCCGCAGGCGGACAGGGCGCCGGCCGCGGTGGAAACGGTCAAAAAGCTGCTCCATTTCAAAAACTGTCTGCGATCCATCTGTTCCCCTCTGTAGGTGGCGCTGCGTGTTGCGCGGTTGAGCCGGGCCGTGGACGGCCCTTGTTTGGAAAGGCGCTATTGTTTGAGGGGATTATTAAATTGGCATGACAGCGGGTGTCAATTTAATTGAGTGTTTGCTCGAATTTGCCGGCGAATCGTAGTCTAAAACCAACACTTGTTTGATTCGCGGCCGGCCAAGGCCGCGGCGAGCGAGGTGGGAGCTCAGGCAGGGGAGCGGCTTCGGCGCCGGCGGAAAAAGGCCGGGTTTGTTCCGCTCGGCCTCTTGATACAGCGCAACCGCGCCCCAATAAAACAAGACTGCTAATGTGCTACACTTTCAGGCATTTTTGCGGACACCTATCTAAACAGCCCGCTGGTCTCTGGATTCGATTACATGATTTCTTCTTTGCTCAAAAAAGTATTCGGCAGCCGCAATGACCGGCTCCTGAAGCAATTCCGCCAGACGGTGGTGCGTATCAATGCTCTGGAAGAGGGCTTGAAAGCGTTGTCCGACGAGGCCTTGGCAGCTAAAACCGACGAGTTCAAACAGCGTCTGGCCAAGGGCGAGACGGTAGACGATCTGCTGCCGGAAGCCTTCGCGGTATGCCGCGAGGCCTCGCGCCGCGTGCTGGGCATGCGCCATTTCGACGTGCAACTGATCGGCGGCATGGTGCTGCACTACGGCAAGATCGCCGAGATGCGCACCGGCGAGGGCAAGACCCTGGTGGCCACGCTGCCGTCCTACCTGAACGCGCTGACCGGCGACGGCGTGCATGTCGTCACCGTCAACGACTACCTGGCCAGCCGCGACGCCGGCATCATGGCCAAGCTGTACAACTTCCTGGGCCTGTCCGTCGGCGTCAACCTGTCCCAGATGCCGCATGACGAGAAGCAGGAAGCCTACGCCTGCGACATCACCTACGGCACCAACAACGAATTCGGTTTCGACTATCTGCGCGACAATATGGTGTTCAGCGTGGAAGAGAAGGTGCAGCGCAAGCTCGCCTACGCGGTGATCGACGAGGTGGACTCCATCTTGATCGACGAAGCGCGCACCCCGCTGATCATCTCCGGCCCGGCCGACGACAATATCGACATGTACCAGCGCATGAACGCGGTGCCGCCGATGCTGAAGCGCCAGGAAACCGAAGAGGGCGAAGGCGATTACTGGGTGGACGAGAAAGCCAACTCGGTGATGATGTCCGAAGCCGGCCACGAGCACAGCGAGGAAATCCTCACCCGCCTGGGCCTGCTGAAGGACGGCGACAGCCTGTATTCCGCCACCAACATCACCCTGATGCACCACCTGATGGCCGCGCTGCGCGCCCATTCGCTGTTCCACAAGGACCAGCATTACGTGGTGCAGGACGGCGAAGTGGTGATCGTGGATGAATTCACCGGCCGCCTGATGTCCGGCCGCCGCTGGTCGGAAGGCCTGCACCAGGCGGTGGAAGCCAAGGAAGGCGTGGAGATCAACCGCGAGAACCAGACGCTGGCGTCCATCACCTTCCAGAACTACTTCCGCCTGTACGGCAAGCTGGCCGGCATGACCGGCACCGCCGACACCGAGGCTTACGAATTCCAGAGCATCTACGGCCTGGAAACCGTGGTGATTCCGACCAACCGGCCCATGGTCCGCAAGGACGCACAGGACAAGGTCTACCGCTCCGCCAAGGAGAAGTACGACGCCATCCTGGCCGATATCAAGGATTGCCATGAGCGCGGCCAGCCGGTGCTGGTGGGCACCACCAGCATCGAGAACTCCGAGCTGATCGCCAATCTGCTGCAAAAGGCCAAGCTGCCGCACAATGTGCTGAACGCCAAGGAACACGCGCGCGAAGCCGACATCGTGGTGCAGGCCGGCAGTCCCGGCGTGATCACCGTGGCCACCAATATGGCCGGCCGCGGCACCGACATCGTGCTGGGCGGCAACCCGGAACCGGAAATCAAGGGCGTAGAGTCCGACGACAGCCTGTCCGCCGAGGAAAAGCGCGCGCGCATCGACAAGATTCGCGCCGATTGGCAAGTGGTGCATGATCAGGTGCTGGCCGCCGGCGGCCTGCACATCGTCGGCACCGAGCGCCACGAATCGCGCCGTATCGACAACCAGCTGCGCGGCCGTTCCGGCCGTCAGGGCGACCCGGGCTCCTCCCGTTTCTACCTGTGCCTGGAAGACCCGCTGCTGCGCATCTTCGCGTCCGACCGCGTCGCCGCGATCATGGACCGCCTGAAGATGCCGGAAGGCGAGGCGATCGAGCACCCGTGGGTGTCGCGTTCCATCGAGAACGCCCAGCGCAAGGTGGAAGGCCGCAACTTCGACATCCGCAAGCAATTGCTGGAATACGACGATGTCGCCAACGACCAGCGCAAGGTGATCTACCAGCAACGCAATGAAATCCTGGTGGAAAGCGATGTGTCCGACGTGGTGGTCAATATGCGCGAAGGCGTGTTGTCCGACCTGGTGGACCAGCATCTGCCGCCGGAATCCATGGAAGAGCAGTGGGATCTGCCGGGCCTGGAGAAAACGCTGGAAGCCGAATTCCTGCTGCCGATCAAGGTCAGCGAATGGCTGAAGGCGGAACCGGCGCTGGACATCGAGTCCATCCGCGAACGCATCATCGAGCAAGCCGCCGAAACCTATCAGGCCAAGGTGGACCTGGCCGGCGACGGCGTGATGCGCCAATTCGAGCGTAGCCTGGTGCTGCAGATGCTGGACAACCACTGGCGCGAACACTTGGCGGCGATGGACCATCTGCGCCAGGGCATTCATCTGCGCGGTTACGCGCAGAAGAATCCGAAGCAGGAATACAAGCGCGAAGCCTTCGAATTGTTCGCCGACATGCTGGAGCGCATCAAGCGCAGCGTGGTCAATGTGCTGATGACGGTGCAGATCCGCAGCCAGGAAGACGTGGACGCGGTGGAGCCGCACCAGGTGGGCGAGTACGAAATGCAGCACGCGGCGCCGGGTTCGGCGCTGGGCGAGGACGAGGACGAGGACAATCCGCTGTCCCCGGACGCGCTGGCGGCGCAGGGCCTGCGTATCGGTCGCAACGACGCCTGCCCTTGCGGCAGCGGCAAGAAGTACAAGCAGTGCCACGGTCGTCTGGAGTGATCCGGTAGCCGCAGGGCCAAAAGCCGACGCGAGAGCGTCGGCTTTTTTCATGCTCATGCGCTTTGCAAGCCAACGGCGCGGTGTTAGCATCGTCTCGGGTCAACAGTTCACCCAGGCGTCGCCGGTGTCCACACCACGCTAAACCTGTCTTGGCTAGATGCATCCCGCTTGGCTCGAACCCGTGCCAGGCCGTAACGGCGACCGCGGCAGTCCCTCCGACCTTGGCACGATGACAGGATTCGAACCATGTCTCGTACGCTTTATCCCTTTTATTGCAGTGATATCTCCGCCTTGGCGCGCGCGCTCAAACAGCAGTGGCAGCAGGAAAGCGCCCCGCCCAGCCATTTGAGCATACTCAATATGCTGGCGCGCGCCGCCGGTTTCCAGAACTTCCAGCATTGGCGCGCCGAGTGCGAGCGCCCGACGCTACCCGAGGCATCGGCCGAAACCACGCGCTTGTTGCGCCATTACGACGCCGAGGGACGCTTGACGCGCTGGCCGAAGAAGTTCAGCGAGCAGCGGCTGTGTCTGTGGGCCTTGTGGGCGGCCTTGCCGCGTGGCCGGCAATGGTCCGAGCCGGAAGTCAACGCGCTGTTGCGCGCGGAGGAGGTGTTCGGCGATCACGTGCTGCTGCGGCGCGAACTGGTGGAGCAGGGCTTGCTGGGGCGCACGCCGGATTGCCGCCGGTACTGGCTGATCGAGAATGAGGCGCCGGCGGAGGCCGGCGGGCTGATCGAACAGCTGGGCCTGCGCCGGACGCAGCGCCGCTAGCGCGGGCTGCGCTCAATCACGCCCGGCCACGGCCGGGCGTTGTCGTCACAGATAGGGCTTGATCGCCGCTTCCAGCTTTTTCTCGTCCAGGCGGCCGATCAGCTTGGCGGCCACCTTGCCCTTGCGGTCCAGCACCAGGGTGTAGGGCAGGCCGCCAGTGGCGTTGCCCAGGCTGCGCATCAGGCCCAGCGTGTCGCTGTCGCCCAGCAGGATGGGGTAGCTGATTTTCAGCTGGCGCACGAAGGCGCCGACTTCTTCCTTATTGTCCAGCGCCACGCCCACCACTTCCACGCCCTTGGGCGCCAGCTTGGCGCGCATGCTGTTCAGCATCGGCATTTCCTCGCGGCACGGCCCGCACCAGGTGGCCCAGAAATTCAGCACCGTGACTTTGCCCTTGTAAGCGGCGAGGGTGGTGTTGCCGCCTTGCAGGGTGGCGAAGCTGGTTTGTTCCAGCGTGGCCGCGGCCATGGCGGTCAAGGGCAGCAGCGCGATCAGCGCGGGGGCGAGCAGGCGTTTGAGCATGAATGGATTCCTGGTAGGTGTTTGATGTTGATTGAATATTTACGTGCGGCGCCAAGCGCGGGCAGCGCGTCAAAATGGTTTCATGTTAAAATGGTCGATTGACCTTTTTGCGGAGTGGGCATGTCTATCCTCGTCTGCGGGGCGCTCGCATACGATACCCTGTTCTCGTTTCACGGCCGGTTCGACAGCCAGATCCTGCCGGATCAGCTGCACAAGATTTCCACCACCTTCCTGGCGCCCACCATGCGCAGGGAATTTGGCGGCATGGCCGGCAATATCGCCTACAGCCTGTGTTTGCTCGGCGAAACCCCCATCGTCATGGGCGTGGTGGGCGAGGACTTCGAACCGTATCGCCAACATCTGAAACGCGCCGGCGTGGATGACCGCTTCATCCGTCTGATCCGCAAGCAGTATACCTCGCAGTGCTTCGGCATTGCCGACAAGGATGGCAATCAATTGATGGCCTTCCATCCCGGGGCCATGGATTTCGCCACCGAGAATCACGTTGCGGATATTCCGGACCCCATCGAGCTGGCCATTCTGTCGCCTGGTGGCTACACCGCCTTCCTGCAGCACTCCAAGGAGCTGGCCGCGGCCGGTATTCCCTTCATCTTCGATCCGGGTCAGGAACTGCCCTTGCTGTCGCGTGACGAGATCCACGAGATCGTCGAGCTGGCCAGCTATGTGGCGATCAACGACTACGAGAGCGAGTTGATGCGCGAACGCGCCGGCCTGTCGGTGGAGGAGCTGAGCAAGAAGGTGGAGGCGCTGATCGTCACGCGCGGCTCCAAGGGCGCCGAGATCTACGTCGGCGACACCGTGCACCTGATCCCGCGCGTGCAGATGCCGATCAAGCCGGTGGATCCGATGGGCTGCGGCGACGCTTTCCGCGCCGGCCTGCTCTATGGCATCAGCCGCGGCCTGGACTGGAAGATCACCGGCCGCCTGGCCAATGTGATCGGCGCGATCAAGGTGACCACGCCGGGCTGCCAGAACCATTTCTTCGACTGGGACTCGCTGAAGGATTTGTATCAGCAGGCTTACGGAGAACCCTGGCCGTTGTGATGATGCGGCCGCAATGGCCGGATCGCGGCAAGGTGACACTGGAAGGACGCGCGAGCGTCCTTTGCTTTTTGAATGGTCAAAACACAATAAGTCTTGAATTCGCCCCTCGCCACCCCCACCATTAGCGAATTCAATTCGAAAACCCAAGGGGATCTCATGCCGCCCGTTCCGCATCTGGCAACCGCTTTGACCGGCCCGCTTTACGAACTGGAAAGCCGCATCCTGACTGCCCAGCCTCAGATCGAACACTGGTTCCGCAGTCAGTGGCACAACCACGCGGCGCCGTTCTATGGCTCGGTGGACCTGCGCAACAGCGGCTTCAAGCTGGCGCCGGTGGACATGAACCTGTTCCCCGGCGGCCACAACAACCTGAACCGCGATTTCCTGCCGCTGGCGGTGCACGCCGCGCAAAGCGCGGTGGAGAAAGTGTGTCCGGAAGCGCGCAGCATTCTGCTGATTCCGGAAAACCACACCCGCAACACCTTCTACCTGCAGAATATCGCCGCGCTGGTGCATATTTTCGAACAGGCCGGCCTCAAGGTGCGCTTGGGTTCGCTGAATCCGGAAATCACCGAGCCGACCGAGCTGCTATCCGCCAATGGCGACACCGTGCGCCTGGAGCCCATAGAGCGCCGCGGCAACCGCCTGGTGCTGGCGGATGGCTTCAATCCCTGCGTGATCCTGCTGAACAACGACTTGTCCGGCGGCATTCCCGACCTGCTCAAGGGCCTGGAGCAAAACCTGCTGCCGCCGCTGCACGCGGGTTGGGCGGTGCGCCGCAAGAGCAACCACTTCGCCGCCTACGACAAGGTGTGCGAGGACTTCGCGCGCTTGATCTCCATCGATCCCTGGACCATCAATCCCTATTTCGCCAGCTGTAGCGGCCTGGACTTCCACGCCCGCACCGGCGAGGAGCAGCTGGCGGACGAAGTGTCGCGGATGCTGGAGAAAATCCGGATCAAATACCGCGAGTACGGCATAGACAACGAGCCCTTCGTCATCGTCAAGGCCGATGCCGGCACTTACGGCATGGGCGTGATGAGCGTGAAGAGCCCGGACGAGGTGCTGGGCCTGAACCGCAAGGCGCGCAACAAGATGTCGGTGGTCAAGGAAGGCCTGGAGGTGTCCGAGGTCATCGTCCAGGAGGGCGTGTACACCTTCGAAACGGTGGAAGACGCGGTGGCGGAGCCGGTGGTCTACATGATGGACCGCTATGTGACCGGCGGCTTCTACCGCGTGCATACCGGCCGCGGCATAGACGAGAACCTGAACGCGCCCGGCATGCACTTCGTGCCGCTATCGTTCGAGACCGCTTGCCTGCCGGATCGCCAAGGCACGCCGGACTGTGCGCCCAACCGTTTCTACGCCTATGGCGTGATCTCGCGGCTGGCCTTGCTGGCGGCGGCGCTGGAACTGGAAGCCACCGATCCGGACGCGGAGGAATGAAAGCCTGGCTGAGCCTGGCGCTGTTGGCGGCGACGGCCTCGGCGGTCGCCGACGAGGCCTTGACGCCGCAGGCGCTGGAGGAATTGGTGCAGTGCGCATCGTTCGAGCGCTACCAGGCGCTGCAGCCGGCCTTGCTGGACGTGGTGTTCGACAAGGGGCCTGCCTGGATACGCAAGAATGAGCAGGCCAGCAGCCTGGGCGTGTATGTCTACGATCTGCAGCGGCCGATCCGGGTGTTCGGCGCGGAGACGACGCGGCTGGCGCTGCACAAGGAGTTCGTGTCGGTGCCGCTGCCGTCCGCTTGGACAATGGCCGAAGCCGCGTCCCGGCTGCGGCTCAAACGCGCGCCTATCCGGGCGACGGAGCAGTATTACCGCTTTGTCGGCAATGACGGGCCGATGTTGTCGGCCTATCAGATGCCGGCCAATCCGATGGCGGCGCTGCTGGGCGCGCCACAGGACGAGCCACTGCGCTATCTGGGCTGCTCCTATAATGGAGCCGGCGAGGAGGCCTTTCTTGCCGTCGCCGCCCAAGCCGATGAGATGATGGAAAAAGCGCGAGGCGATATGGCGCGCATATTGCGCGATACCGCCAAGCCAAGCGAGGACTGACAAGCATGCGTATCTTGTTCATTGCCGATCCGCTGGATCACTTCAAGCTTTACAAGGACACTACCTTCGCGATGATGCAGGAGGCGGCCGCGCGCGGCCACGCCCTGAGCTTCGCCGAGGCGCACCAGTTATCGGTGGAAGGCGGACGCGTGCTGGTGGATGCGCGCGATCTGAGCCTGACTGGTCAGAACGCGGGCGAACATCCCGCCTGGTTCAAGCTGGGCGAGCTGCACCGCCAGCCCTTGCAGGCCTTTAGCGCCGTGGTGATGCGCAAGGACCCGCCGTTCGACATGGAGTACTTGTACGCCTCGCAGTTGTTCACGCTGGCGGAGGCCCAGGGCGCCAAGGTGTTCACCAGCGGCCAGGCCTTGCGTGATTTCAACGAGAAGCTGGCCATTCTGCAATTCCCGGAACTGACCGCGCCGACGCTGATCACCGGCGAATCGCACCGGCTGCGCGCCTTCGTCAATCAGCATCAGGACGTGATCCTGAAGCCGCTGGACAGCATGGGCGGCGACAGCATCTTCCGGGTGCGTCCGGACGACGCCAATCTGTCGGTGATCATTGAAACCATTACCCTGCGCGGCAAGCGCACGGTGATGGCGCAGCGTTATATTCCGGAGATCCGCGACGGCGACAAACGCATCCTGGTAATCGACGGCGAGCCGGTGGACTGGTGCCTGGCGCGGATTCCCGCCGCCGGGGAAACCCGCGGCAACCTGGCGGCAGGCGGTCGCGGCGAGGCGCGGCCGCTGAGCGCGCGCGATCGCGAGATCGCCGAGGCAGTGGGGCCGGAGCTGAAGAAACGCGGCATTCTGCTGGCGGGCCTGGATGTGATCGGCAACTATCTGACCGAAGTCAACGTCACCAGTCCCACCTGCTTCCGCGAGATCATGGATCAGACCGAGATCAATGTCGCCGGCCTGTACATCGACGCGCTGGAGCGGCGCTGCCTGGCGCATTAACGCCGATTGCAGCGACCTTTGACACGGCCGGCGACAATGCCGGCCGTTTTGATTTTTTATTGGCGTCATCTTGGGCTGGCATGCTGGGGCGCCGGTCGTCATCCGACGCCGCTTTGTGCCCCAAGCGCATGGACCTAGCAATGAAAGAAAGCCCATTCAAAGGCAAAACCGGGATCACCCGCCTGATCAACGCCTTCGGCTACTCGCTGGACGGCCTCAAGGCGGCGTTCCGGCATGAGGACGCCTTCCGTCAACTGGTGCTGCTGGCGGTGGTGTTGATCCCGCTGGCCTTCGTCATTCACGCCCAGCCGTTGGAGCGCGCCTTGCTGGTGGCCAGTTCGCTGGCGACGCTGATCATCGAGCTGCTGAACTCCGCGATCGAGGCGGCGGTGGATCATACTTCGCTGGAGCGGCATCCGCTGGCCAAGCGCGCCAAGGACATGGGCAGCGCCGCTCAATTGCTGGGCCTGATCAATCTGGCCGCGGTGTGGAGCCTGGTGCTGTTCGGCTGAAGCGGGTAAGGTGAGCGCTGCCTGAATCAAGAGGAGCCGTCAGATGATGTCGCCAGTGGAGTCCGGAGTCGAGGAGTGGGTGCTGAATATGGTGCTCTGGCTCAAGCTGGGCGTGGAAGCGCTGGGCGCGCTGGTGATAGGCGTCGGCATCCTGACCCTGGGCCTGCGCTATATCCGCCGCTGCCTGAGCCCGGATCACGCCGATTACAATCAGGTGCGGCTCAGCTTCGCCCGCTTTCTGGCGCTGGCCTTGGAGTTGCAGTTGGCGGCCGACATCCTGTCCACCGCGGTGGCGCCCAGTTGGGATCAGATCGGCAAGTTGGGCGCCATCGCGGTGCTGCGCACCGCGCTCAATTACTTCCTGGGCAGGGAAATCCGTGAAGCCGAGGCGGTGCGTCGGCTCAAGCCGCCGCCGGCCTGAACCGGCCTCTTGCCTGCGCAGTAATAAACAAACAGCCCTGCACGGTTTTCCCATGCAGGGCTGTTGCTTTAAGCGCGGGCGACTTAGCTTGGCTCGGCTTCCTTGCCTTCCGGCGGCGCGATCACCTCGCTATAACCGCATTCCTTCTGCGGGCAGACTTTCTCGGTGCCGCGGCGCTTGGTGGTCTTGATGGTCAGGATCGGCCAGTTGCACTTCGGGCACGGCTCGGCCACCGGCGGGTTCCAAGTGGCGTACTTGCACTTGGGATAGGTATTGCAGCTATAGAACAGCTTGCCGTAGCGGCTCTTGCGCTCGATCAGCTGGCCGGCCTTGCATTCCGGGCATTCCACGCCGGTTTCGCGCGGCTTTTCCAGCGGTTCGATGTGCTTGCACTTCGGATAGTTGGCGCAGCCGATGAACTTGCCGTAACGGCCCTTCTTGATGTGCAATTCACCGCCGCATTCCGGGCAGCTGCGGCCTTCGATCACCGTCGGCGCTTCCGCCTCTTCCGCCGCCTGTTCGGCGGTTTCGCCGATATTGCGGGTGTAATCGCAGTCCGGATAGCCGGTGCAGGCGATGAAGCGGCCGCGCTTGCCGAACTTGATGGACAGCGGCTTGCTGCATTTGGGACAGGCTTCGTCCAGGCTCTCGGTGGTGACCTCGGCGCGGGAAATGCTTTCCTTCTCCGTGATCTGCTTGGAGAAGTTCTTCCAGAAGCTGTCCATCACCGGCACCCACTCGCGCTGGCCGTTGGCCACTTCATCCAGCTGGTTTTCCAGCTTGGCGGTGAAGTTGTAGTCCACGTATTGCGCGAAATGCTCGGTCAGGAATTTGTTGACGATGTCGCCGGTGTCGGTGGGCAGGAAGCGCTTCTTGTCCAGCACCACGTATTCGCGATCCTTCAGCGTCGAGATGATGCTGGCGTAGGTGGATGGGCGGCCAATGCCGAATTCTTCCAGCGCCTTCACCAGCGATGCTTCCGAATAACGCGGCGGCGGCTGGGTGAAGTGCTGGGTGCCGTAGAGCTTGTCCACCGGCAGGGTCTCGCCCTCTTCCAGCAGCGGCAGCTTGGCGTTGTCCTCATCCTCGGCGTCGTCCACGTCTTCTTCATACACGGCGAGGAAGCCGGCAAAGGTCTGCACTTGGCCGGTGGCGCGGAACATGCCTTCGCCGACGGCGATGTCTATGCTGGTGGTGTCGAACTTGGCCGGCGCCATCTGGCAAGCCAGGGTCCGTTTCCAGACCATGTCGTAGAGCTTGAACTGATCGGTGGTCAGGAAGGGCTTGACCATTTCCGGCGTGCGCAGGATGGAGGTGGGGCGGATCGCCTCGTGCGCTTCCTGGGCGTTCTTGGACTTGTTCTTGTAGGCCACCGGGTTCTTCGGCAGGTAGTCGCCGTCGAACTTGAGGCCGATATAGCCGCGGATTTCCTCCACCGCTTCGCCGGCCAGCGCCACCGAGTCGGTACGCATATAGGTGATCAGACCGACGGTGCCCTGGCCGATGTCTATGCCCTCGTACAGCTGCTGCGCGGTGCGCATGGTGCGGTCAGTGGTCATGCCCAGCTTGCGCACGGCCTCCTGCTGCAGCGTGGAGGTGGTGAACGGCGCGGCCGGGCTGCGCGATTTCTTTTTCTTCTCGATGCTGCTGACCACCGCCGGGTGGCCTTCCAAGCGCGCCAGTATGCCGGCCTGCTCGGCCTCGTTGGGAATGTCGAATTGTTCCAGCTTCTTGCCGGCCATTGTGGTCAGCTTGGCGCCGAACTTGGTGCGGCCCTTGTGGCTGTCCAGATGCACCGACCAGTACTCCTGCTCGACGAAGGCGCGGATTTCGTTCTCGCGCTCGCAGATCAGCCGCAGCGCCGGGCTCTGCACGCGGCCGGCGGACAGGCCGCGGCGGATCTTCTTCCACAGCAGCGGCGACAGGTTGAAGCCCACCAGGTAGTCCAGCGCGCGGCGGGTCTGCTGCGCGTCCACCAGGTTCTGCGCGATTTCGCGCGGGTTCTGGATCGCTTCCAGCACCGCGTTCTTGGTGATCTCGTGGAACACCACGCGTTGGGCGGTCTTGTTCTTCAGCAGTTTCTTGCTGTTCAGGATCTGCACCAGATGCCAGGAAATGGCTTCGCCTTCGCGGTCCGGGTCAGTTGCCAGATAGATGTGTTCGGCGTCGCCCACCGCCTTGACGATGGCGTCGACATGCTTGCTGTTGCGCGCGATCAACTGGTATTTCATCGCGAACCCTTTTTCCGGGTCCACCGCGCCGTTCTTGGGCACCAGATCGCGCACATGGCCGTAGGAGGCCAGGACTTCAAAGTCCGGGCCTAGGTATTTCTTCAGCGTTTTCGCCTTGGACGGCGATTCGACGATCAAGAGACTGGTGGGCATATTATCTTTTCAATTGTTTGCAAGCGCCGGCGCGCCGGCTGATCCGTCGGGCTTCGCAAGCCTGCCGTCGCGGCATGGCTTTGAGCCTCTGCGTGGTGCTGCGTTCCCGTCGACCGTGCGGGAATGTCCGTTCGGAAAAATCGCGTCGACAGAAAATATATTCGTCAAATAAAACAAGAGCGCAAGAGCGCTCTTTGGTTCGGGTGCCAGCCGAGACAAGCAAGGGCGGCATGTTAAGCCCGGCCCAGACGCCTGACAAGTCATTGCATGGTGGGTTCGCCATGCACGGCATCCAGCAGCGCCTCTCCCAGCAGAATGGGCAGCTCCGCCTGTTGCGCCCACAACACCATCAAGGCCACCAGCTTGGCGCTGCCTACGTTGATATCGTCGGCGGGCAGGTCCATCAGCCGGTCTATCACCATTTCGCGCTGTGCCGGCGTCAAGGCGCCGTGGTCTTCCAGAAACTGCAGCAGGCCACGCACGTCGGCGGGCAGGTGTTCCACCTCGTCTTCGGCGTAGACGCGGATGCCGCTGGCCTCGTTGGCGCCGAGATAGCCGCTGTCGTCCAGGCCGCTGACGCCATCCAGCCAGTCCAGCGCGTCGTTGATCTCCTCGTCTTCGAAACCGGCGGCTTCCAGCTGGCGCATCAGCACGCCGCGATCGCCAAAGGCTTCCGGATCGCGGAATTGTTCAAACAGGAAGGCGAGTACGTCAAACATCAATCTGTCTTTATCAAAATGCGGGTTAGCGCGGTTCAGCCCGATTTCAGGCGTTGAAAAAGCCCGCCGGGATGGCTGGCCACCAGGCCGGCCAGCTCAAGTTCGAGCAGCATCGCGTAAAGCTCCCCCACAGTCAACCCGAGCGTGGTTGAAAGTGCATCGATACTGATGGGGTCGAATCCCATGGCTTCAAGCAGCGGCGATTCCGCGGCGACAGCCGCCGGCTGGGCGCGGGGAGGCTGGCGTTGCAGGCGGCCCACTTCGTCCAGCACGTCGTCCACGGTTTCCACCAGCTTGGCGCCGTCCTTGATCAGGCGGTGGCAGCCGCGCGATTGCGGATTGTGGATGGAGCCGGGGATGGCCATCACTTCGCGGTTGTTCTCCATCGCCAGCCGCGCGGTGATCAGCGAGCCGGAGCCGGTGTTGGCCTCGGCCACCAGGCAGCCACGGCTGAGCCCGGCGATGATGCGGTTGCGGCGCGGGAAATGGCCGGCCAGCGGCCCCATGCCCAGCGCGAACTCGGACAGGATCAACCCTTCCTCGGCGATGCGGTGCGCCAGCTGGCGGTTGCCGGCCGGGTAGACGCGGTCTATGCCGGTGCCGACCACGGCGATGGTGGAGGCCGGCTGGGTCAGCGCGCCGTGGTGGGCGGCGGCGTCGATGCCACTGGCCATGCCGCTGACGATGCAAAAGCCGTGCTCGGCCAATTCGCTAGCGAAGCTTTCCGCGTTCTGCCGGCCCTGCGGTGTGGCTGCGCGGCTGCCGACGATGGCCAGCATGGGTTGGGCCAGCAGTTCGCGTCGACCGCGGGCGAACAGCAGCGGCGGCGGCGAGCCGGATTCGGCCAACTGCGGCGGATAGTCGTCATCCAGCAAGGACACCAGTTGGCAGCCAGGGGTTTGCGCCCATTGCTGCGCGGAGTCGGCGGCGGCTTCGGCCTCGCGGCCGCGCAGCGCGGCGGCGGCTTCTTTGCCGATCAGGGGCTCGGTCTGGCGGCTGTTGGCGTCCAGCGCGGCGGCGGCGCTGCCGAAGGCGTCGATCAGCCGCAGAAAGCCGGCCGGACCGATGCCGGGGGTCAGCGCCAGCAACAGCCAGTCGTGCGGAGGCTGCGTCATTCTTGCTCGGGACTGGCCACGCCGTCGCCGACATAGATCGGGCCGGTGCTATCGAGAACCAGCGCGTAGGAGACTTTGTCGAACACGCGGTAGACGAAGGCATTGCCGGCGCGCTCCGCCGGCAATGCCACCGTGCGCTTGCCTTGCTCGTCCTTGATTTCCAGTGGGCGGCCCTTTTTGAACAGACCGAACACATGGCCGTTTTCAACTCCCTGCGCGCTGCCCAGATTGAGTACAATAGTGGAGTATTGCGCCGCGCCGTCCACGCCGTTGTAGATTGAGACCACTTTGCCGCTCATCTGCGCGCTGGCCGGGTGCGGCGCGTAATTGTTGAAATTCTGGCGCGGCGCGCGCATCAGGCGATCGCCGACCATGATTTCCTCGCTGGTATTCCTGACCTTGAGCGTCTGGACTTCGCCTTGCGCCTTGTCGGCAACCAGGTCGCCGCTATACGTGGCTTCTATGCCCAGCACCTGTTTGCTGTCCGGGTCCAGCAGCGGTTTGCCCAGGCGGTAGGCCTGCCAGGTGCCGGCCTCGGTGATGCCGGTGGCGTAGACCCGGTCGCCGGTGGTGACGCTGATGCGTTCTTCCGGGCCGGCGATCAGCTTGGGCGCTTGCATGAATTGCGCCATGTCCACCACCAGCGGGCGCTTGAGAAAGGGCTCGATCGCGGAAGCCGGGATGCTGGCCACCGCCAGGTCCTGGGTTTCGATGCGCGCCTGCGGCGACAGCTTGACCTCGCGTTGCGCGCCCCTGGCCAGCGACAAGCGCGGCTGGCCGTCCACATAGTCCAGCGCCAGCACATCGCCAGGATAAATCCAGTGCGGGTTCTTGATGTCGCTCTGGTTCATCCGCCACAGTTGCGGCCATTTCCACGGGCTGCTCAGATAGCGTCCGGAAATGCTCCACAGCGTGTCGCCGCGCACCACGGTGTATGTGCCGGGCGCGTCCGGTTTCAGCTTGAGACCGGCGGAAAAGGCCGGCGCGGCCAGGCCGATGGCCAAGGCGAGGGATATAATGCTTTTACGCATGGGAAATGCCCCAATATAAGGTGAGCGGACACCTGCGGGAGTGGCCCGCTTGCAAGGAATCGCGTGTCGAACATGTCTATTATCGGCGTGCTGATCGCGATACGACAACTTGATGAGTGATTGAAACGATGGGGAGTCATTAAATCCGATGGCATTGTTGAATATTTTGCATTACCCGGACGAGCGGCTGCACACCGTGGCCAAGCCGCTGGAGGTCTTCGACGAGGCCTTGCAGACCCAGATCGACAATATGTTCGAGACCATGTACGAAGCCAAGGGCATCGGACTGGCCGCGACCCAGGTCGATTTCCACCACCGCCTGGTGGTGATGGACATTTCCGAGGAGCGGAACGAGCGTCGCGTGTTCATCAACCCGGAAATCCTGCAGAAGGACGGCGAGACCGTGTACGAGGAGGGCTGCTTGTCCGTGCCCGGCATCTACGACAAGGTGACCCGCGCCGAGCGCGTCAAGGTGCGCGCGCTGGACCGCAACGGCAAGCCGTTCGAACTGGAAGCAGACGGCCTGCTGGCGATCTGCATCCAGCACGAGATCGATCACCTGGACGGCAAGGTATTCGTCGAATACCTGTCCCAGATGAAGCAGACCCGCATCAAGACCAAGCTGAAAAAGCGTGAAAAACAGAATATGTGATGGACGCGCCATCGGCGCTCCGTCCGGAATGGTTTGAATGAAATTGATCTTTGCCGGTACGCCGGAGTTTGCCGCCGCAGCGCTGCGAGAGCTGATCGCCGCCGGCCATGAAATCGCCCTGGTGCTGACCCAGCCGGACCGTCCGGCCGGCCGCGGCATGAAATTGAAACCCAGCCCGGTCAAGGCCGTCGCGCTGGAGCACGGCCTGCGCGTGGAACAGCCGGTGTCGCTGCGCAACGAGGAGGCGCAGCAGATGCTGCGCGATGTCGGCGCCGAGCTGATGGTGGTGGCCGCTTATGGCCTGATCCTGCCGCAGGCGGTGCTGGACATCCCGGCGCACGGCTGTCTGAACATCCACGCCTCGCTGTTGCCGCGCTGGCGTGGCGCCGCGCCGATTCAGCGCGCCATCCTGGCTGGCGACGCCGAAACCGGCATCACCATCATGCAGATGGACGTGGGCCTGGACACCGGCGACATGCTGTCCATCCATCCGGTGGCCATCGCCGCCGACGAAACCGCCGCCACGCTGCATGACAAGCTGGCGGAAGAGGGCGCGCGCGCCATCGTCTCCACGCTGGCCGGGCTGGACGCCATTCAGCCGCGCAAGCAGCCGGAAGCGGGCGTCACCTACGCGCAGAAGCTGAACAAGGCCGAGGCCTTGGTGGATTGGAGCCTGCCGGCGCAGGACGTGGCGCGGGCGATCCGCGCCTACAACCCGGCGCCCGGCGCGCATACCTTGCTGGCCGGCGAGCCGCTGAAACTGTGGATGGCCAGCGCTGAAGCCGGCGAGGCCGAACCGGGCGTGATCGTCGCCGCGGACGCGGACGGCGTGCTGGTGGGCTGTGGCGCTGGCCTGGTGCGCTTGAGCGTGCTGCAGGCGGCGGGCGGCAAGCGGCTGGCCGCGCGCGATTTCGTCGCCGGCCGCGGCCATTTGCCGGGCGTGCGCCTGGGGGTGTGAACGGATTGATGGACAAGGAGTGAAAGGCAGCGAGCGATGACGGACAACTGGTTCAAAACCACTTTGCTGATGGCGGCGATCCTGGCGCTGTTCGCCGTGATCGGCGGCATGATAGGCGGCAAGAGCGGCATGATCCTGGCCCTGCTGTTTGGCGGGGCGATGAATGTGTTCGCCTGGTGGAATTCCGACCAAATGGTGCTGCGCATGTACAACGCGCAGGAAGTGGACGCCCAGAGCGCGCCGGAATTCTACGGCATGGTGGCGGAACTGGCGCAGCGCGCCGGCCTGCCGATGCCGCGCGTCTACGTGATCCACGAAGAGCAGCCCAACGCCTTCGCCACCGGTCGCAGCCCGGAGCACGCGGCGGTGGCCGCCACCAGCGGCATCATGCGCATGCTGGATTACCGCGAGCTGCGCGGGGTGATGGCGCATGAGCTGGCTCATGTCCAGCACCGCGACACCTTGATCTCCACCATTTCCGCGACCATGGCCGGCGCGATTTCGGCGCTGGCCAACTTCGCCATGTTCTTTGGCGGCCGCGATGAGAACGGCCAGCCGGTGGGTTTGCTGCCGCGCCTGGCCATCGCCCTGCTGGCGCCGCTGGCGGCCAGTCTGATCCAGATGGCGATTTCGCGCGCTCGCGAATTCGAGGCCGACCGTGGCGGCGCCGAGATTTCCGGCGATCCGCTGGCGCTGGCGTCCGCATTGCAGAAGATCGAGTATTACGCCCAGGGCATCGTGATGCCCACCGCCGAGGCGCATCCGGAAACCGCGCAGATGATGATCATCAATCCGCTGTCCGGCGGCGGCGGGATGGGCGATCTGTTCCGCACCCATCCGCAGACCGCTGATCGCATCGAACGGCTGCAAGCGATGGCGCGCGGCGTATATTAATTGAAGAGCGTCGCGCGGCCGCCGCGCCGCGATGACCGCGCAAGGCCAATGCCGACCGGCATTGGCCTGTTTGTTATGTCGTTATAGAAGGCACCCATGCATCATATTCAGCAATTGGCCGCCAACATCCTGTTGCGCGTCGAGTCCGGAACCAATCTGACCGAGGCCTTGGCCGAAGCCCAGCGCAAGGCGCCCGATCTGAGCCCGTCCGAGCGCGGCGCGCTGCAGGATCTGAGCTATGGCAGCCTGCGCCACTTGGCGCGGCTGCGCTTTTATCTGCGCCAATTGGTGGCCAAGCCCTTGCCCGAGCCGGTGCTGGAGCGGGTGTTGATCGTGGCCTTCTATCAATTGCTGCATACCCGCGCCGCCGAGTACGCGGTGGTGAACGAGGCGGTGACCCTGGCCGGGCGGCTGGCCAAGGGCAACTTCAAGGGCCTGGTCAACGGAGTGCTGCGCAACTTCCTGCGTCAGCGCGCGGCGTTGGAACGAGCGGCGGAAAAAGACCTTGAAGCCAGCTTCAATCATCCGTTGTGGTGGGTGAAGGGCTTGCAGCGCGCCTATCCGGACGCTTGGCGCGCCATCCTGGACGCCGACAACAGCCATCCTCCGATGACCTTGCGCGTCAACCGCCGCCATGGCGACGCCGCGGCCTATCTGGAGCGGCTGCGCGCGGCCGGCCTGGACGGCGAGGCGCTGGACGGAGGTTCGATCAAGCTGGCGCGGCCAGTGAATGTGCGCGAGCTGCCCGGCTTCGCCGACGGCGACGTGTCGGTGCAGGACTGGGGCGCGCAGCAGGCCGCGCATTGGCTGGACCTGCGCGCCGGCCAGCGCGTGCTGGATGCTTGCGCCGCGCCCGGCGGCAAGACCGGCCACATTCTGGAGAGCGCCGATGTCAGCGTGACCGCGCTGGACATCGACGAGCAGCGGCTGCAGCGCGTGGCGGACAATCTGGAGCGCATCGGCGCCACCGCCCAGCTGCACGTCGCCGACGCCGGCCAGCCGGACGGCTGGTGGGATGGCCAGCCCTTCGACCGCATTCTCGCCGATGTGCCGTGTTCCGCCAGCGGCGTGGCGCGCCGCCATCCGGACATCAAGTGGCTGCGTCGCCCGGGCGACTTTGCCGCGCTGGGCGTGCAGCAGGCGGCGATGGCCGACGCGCTGTGGCCTTTGCTCGCCTCCGGCGGCAAAATGCTTTACGCTACGTGCTCCATTTTCCCCGAAGAGAATCAGCAACAGCTCGACTCCTTCCTGAACCGCCACGCGGACGCCGCGTGCCTGAAGCAGGAGCAGTTGCTTCCTTGTGAGCGTCATGACGGCTTTTATTACGCGTTGCTTGAAAAACATTAGCCTGCTGCTGTGTTTGCTGGCCGGCCTCGCCATGGCGGCGCAGGCCGAGACCATCAGCTCGCGGCGGGCCGAGGCGGAAGTGACGGCGGACGGCCAGCTGTCCGTCAGCACTCGCTTTCAGACGCGCTTGACGCCCAGTCTCAGCGATGCGCTGGAGCAAGGCGTGGTGTTGCCGTTCCGGCTGGAGTTCCAACTGACCAAGCCGCGGCTGACCGCTTACTATCTGAATTTCAGCGAATGGTTCGATCCGCACGCCCAGCTTGGCTTCAAACTGTCCTACCAGTCCTTGACCAATCGCTACCGGGTCACCATCGGTGGACTGTCCAATTTCTATCCTACATTGCGCGAGGCGCTGGGCGCCGTGGGCGCGATCCAGGGCTGGCGCGTGCTCAATAACGGCACGCTGGACCCGCGCGCGCCGGGGCGCGTGGCCGGTCAGGTGCGGCTGCTGCTGGATATCGGCGAACTGCCCAAGCCCTTCCAACTGAACGCGCTGGGTTCGGCTGACTGGTCGCTGTCGTCGGACTGGGTCAAGCTGGACGTAAAGGATGGCAGCTGATGCGCTACGCGGTTGTCGCGCTGGCGACGCTGGGCGCCATCCTGCTCTATTTGCTGGCGCTGGCCACTGGCAACGCCTCCAAGCTTAACGATTACTACTGGTGGGTGTTCGGCCTGAACGGCCTTTTGCTCGCCACGCTGCTGGGCGTGGTGGCGCGCCAGTTGCTGCGCTTGCGCCAGCGGGTGCGCGACCGGGTGTTCGGCGCCAAGCTGACCCAGAAGCTGGTGATGATGTTCGCGGTGGTGGCCCTGGTGCCCGGCATCCTGGTGTTCACCGTCTCCGCCCAGTTCCTGACCCGCAGCATTGAGAGCTGGTTCGATGTGCGCGTCGAATCGGCGCTGGACCGCAGCCTGGGGCTGGCGCGCAATTCGCTGCACTATGTGCAGGAAGATCTGAGCCGGCGCGCGCGCTCGGTGCAGGACGAGATCGAGTCCTTGCCGGAAGGGCTGTTGCCGGCGCGGCTGGAGCGGCTGCGCGAGCAATTGGGATTGCGCGAGCTTGCTGTCTATAGCCGCAGCGGCCAGCTGCTGGCCTTTGCCGGCGGCCTCAGCGAGCGAGTGCCTCCTTCCTTGGGGCGCGACAGCATCGCCAAGCTCAGGCCGCGTCAAACTCTGGACAGTTTCGAGAACGACGGCGGCAGCGGCCTGGTGCTGAAATCGCTGCTGATCTATCGCAATCTGGACAGCCAGCAGCGCGTGCTGCAGGCCTTGCAATCGGCGCCGGGCAGCATTGCCCAGGACGCCGAACAGATCGAGACCGCGCGCGCGGAATACCGGCAACTGCTGCTGGGGCGCGAGGGCCTGACCACCTTCTATATGCTGACGCTGGCCTTGTCCGCGCTGCTGGCGCTGACCGCGGCGCTGGCCTTCGCCTTATTCCTGTCCGAGCGGCTGTCGGCGCCGCTGTCCGAACTGGCCGCCGGCACCCGGGCGGTCGCGCAGGGCGACTTTTCCAAGCGCCATCCGGTATACCGCCGCGATGAACTGGGCATGCTGACCACGCTGTTCAACCGCATGACGCAGCAGCTGGAGGACGCGCGCCACGCCGCCGACCTGAGCCGCAGCGAGCTGGAAAGCAGCAAGCTTTACCTGGAAAGCATCCTGGCCAACCTGAGCGCCGGCGTGATCGCCTTCGGCGCCGACTGGCAGCTGCGCGCGGCCAATACCAGCGCTTCGCGCATTCTGGGCGTGGATTTCGCCGAGGTGTCCGACCGCGATTTCCCGCACTGGGCCACCACGATTCCGGCGGTGGCGCCGTTGGTGGAGTGCGTGCTGGAGTATGCGTCCAAGAACAGCGACAGCGATTGGAAAACCCAGCTCAGCTATCTGACGGTACAGGGCGAGCGCACCTTGCTGGTGCGCGGCGCGCATTTGCCGGAAGCGTCGGCGGACGGCTATGTGGTGGTGTTCGACGACATTACCGAACTGGCGCGCGCCCAGCGCGACGCGGCCTGGGGCGAGGTGGCCAAGCGGCTGGCGCACGAGATCCGCAATCCGCTGACGCCGATTCAATTGTCGGCGGAACGGCTGGCGATGAAGTTGCAGGACAAGCTGGCCGGCGCCGATTCCGACATGCTGCGCCGCTCCACCGATACCATCATCAAGCAGGTGGGCGCGCTCAAGGCCATGGTCGACGCCTTCCGCGATTACGCGCGCGCGCCGCGCACCAAGTTGACCGAATTGGACCTGAATCAAGTGGTGCGGGAGGTGATGGCTCTTTACGAATCCAACTCTGCTGTTAAGATGGCGCTTGATGAAAGGCCGTTGATGATCATGGCGGATGCGGCATTGTTGCGCCAGGTTTTACATAACCTGATTCAGAACGCGCAAGATGCGGTCCTTGACGTTGACATCCCGATGATTCAAATTAGCAGCCGAAAAGAAGAAGGCTATGCGCTCGTTAGCGTGGAGGATAATGGTCCGGGCTTTGCTCCGGAGATCCTGCAACGCGTGTTCGAACCCTATGTGACTAGCAAGACCAAGGGCACCGGTCTTGGCCTGGCGGTGGTCAAGAAGATTCTTGAAGACCACCACGGGCAGATCAAAGTGGGCAATCTCGAACCGAACGGCGCGCGCATCCTTCTCTCCCTGCCATTGCTGGAGGCCTAATGCGTAGCAGCGATATTTTGATTGTTGACGACGAAATCGGTATCCGTGAATTACTCTCCGAGATACTGCAGGACGAGGGGTATACCGTTGCGTTGGCGGAAAACGCCGAGGTGGCCAGACAGCTGCGCAACCAGACGCGTCCGGCGTTGGTGTTGCTGGACATCTGGATGCCGGATTGCGACGGCGTGACGCTGCTCAAGGAGTGGGCCAAGTCCGGCCAGCTGAACATGCCGGTGGTGATGATGTCCGGCCATGCCAGCATCGACACCGCGGTGGAAGCCACTCGCATCGGCGCGTTCGACTTCCTGGAGAAGCCGATCGCGCTGCAAAAGTTGCTGACCACGGTGCAGCGCGCGTTGAAGTATGGCGACATGCAGGCCAATACCTCGCTGAATCTGGATAAGCTGGGCCGCAGCGAGCCGATCCAGGAGTTGAAGCGGCAACTGGAACGCGTGGCCAAGGTCAAGTCTCCGGTGTTGCTGACCGGCGAACCTGGCTCCGGCTTCGAGCTGGTGGCGCGCTTTTTCCATCAGGGAAATACGCCGTGGGTGACGCCGGCCAAGCAGGAGCAATTGGCGGACGCGCCGCTGGAGCTGCTGCAAAAGGCGAATAACGGCGTGTTGTTCCTGCCGGAGATCGGCCAGTACGGCCGCCGCGTGCAGCAAGGCCTGCTGTTCCTGCTGTCCAAGCTGGACCGTTTCAATGTGCGGCTGCTGTGTTCCTGCAGCCGTCCCTTGCAGGAATTGCTGGTCGATCCCGAGTGCGACAACCGGCTGCTGACCGCCTTGTCCAGCGTGATCGTGCCGATTCCGCCGCTGCGCGAGCATTCCGAGGACATCATCTTCATCGCCGAGCAGATCCTGACCGAGCTGGTGGAGTCCAAGCAGGTGCCGGCGCGCAAACTGACCACCGCCGCGCTCAACGCGCTGCGTCAGTATGACTGGCCGGGCAATCTGGAGCAGCTGCGCAGCATCATCAAGAGCCTGGCGCTGACGTCGGAGTCCGACGAGGTGGATGCCGGCGAGGTCAACAAGGTGCTGGCGCAGTTCCGTCATGAGAAGCCGGTGGAGGAGTCCGGTTTCGACTTCAATATGCCGCTGCGCGAACTGCGCGAGCAGTTGGAGCGGCGCTACTTCGAGTACCATATCTCGCTGGAGAACGGCAATATGAGCCGGGTGGCGCAGAAGGTGGGCCTGGAGCGCACCCATCTGTACCGCAAGCTCAAGCAGCTGGGCATCAAGTTCGCCCGCAAGACGGTGGAAGAATAAGTCCGCGTTTCAGCTTTGAACATAAGGCCAGCCAGCATACGGCTGGCCTTATGCTTTTGGGCGATGGCGTGGTGGCTGCGTTCGGATTAGGCTGGAAAGATGATGGAACTCAACGACGAAGCGCTATTGCGCTATAGCCGGCATATCCTGCTGCCGGAAATCGATATCGTAGGCCAGCAGCGCTTGGGCCAGGCGCGGGCGCTGATCGTCGGCGCCGGCGGACTGGGCTCGCCGGTGGCGTTGTACCTGGCCAGCGCCGGCGTAGGGCAGATCAGCATCGCCGACGACGATGTGGTGGAGCTGTCCAATCTACAGCGCCAGATTATTCACCACAGTGATAGCCTCGGATGTTTGAAGGCGGAGTCCGCCGCCGAGCGCATGCGCGCGATCAACCCCGAAGTGACGGTAACGCCGCTGGCGCGGCGTTTGGGTCCAGAGGAGCTGGCGCAGTTGGCCGCCGACCACGAGCTGGTGCTGGATTGCAGCGATAATTTCGCCACCCGCCACGCGGTGAACCGCGCCTGCGTCGCTGCCGGCACGCCGCTGGTGTCCGGCGCCGCGGTGCGTTTTTCCGGGCAGTTGGCGGTGTTCGATCCGCGCGACGCGGCGTCTCCCTGCTATCACTGTCTGTTCCCTGACGAGGGCGAGGCCGGCGATGGGCCGTGCGCGACTTTCGGCGTGCTGTCGCCGCTGGTGGGGGTGATAGGCAGCTTGCAGGCAGTGGAGGCGGTCAAGCTATTGGCTGGCATCGCGCCGCGGCTGGGTTGGCTGACGCTTTACGATGGGCTGGCTGGCGAGTTCCGCCAGATCCGGGTGCCGCGTGATCCCGCTTGCGCGGTGTGCGCCACGCGATGAAAAACGCCCCGGCTGACCGGGGCGTTGGTTTTGGCGGCGGCGAGCGGGCTCACAGATGCTGCTGCACCAGCGCGCGCACTTCCTTGAAGTCCATCACGCCGACGTAGCGCTTGATGATCTTGCCCTGTTTGTCGATCAGGAAGGTGGTCGGCGCCAGCTGGATGTCGCCGAAGGCCTTGGCGATCTCGCCATTGCCGTCCAGCGCGACAAAGAAGGGCAACTGATATTTGTCGACGAAGCTCTTTACGTAATTGGGCGGATCGTAGCTCAGCGCCACCGCGATGGTTTCCAAGCCCTTGCCGGCGAACTCCTGATGCATCTTCTTGATTTCCGGCATCTCTTCCACGCAGCCCGGGCAGCTGGTGGCCCAGAAGTTGACCAGCACCACCTTGCCCTTCAGCGACTCGGTGCTGGCGGTCTGGCCGCTGAGCGAGGTATAGCTGACCTGCGGCGCCGGCGTGCCGGCGAACAGCGTCATATAGCCGATGACGGCGAGCAGAGCGACGCCAAGCAGCGCGAGCAGAGCTTTCTTCATTTCCTTGTCCTGCGGGTAAGGTCCGGGCGCGGCCCGGACGGTTCATGCCATGATGATCAGGCTTGTTCGGCCAGCATCTGTTCGAGGAGTTCCTTCAGTTTGCCATCCAGCGCCACCGCCTTGCCCTGTTTGGCGTCAAAGACGGCGAAAGTGACATCGGCCTCGGCCACCAGTTTGCCGCTGCCGGCCAGCGTCACGCGCTGGTGCATCACCGCGCTGCGGGTGCCTATCGATTTCACGCCGGTGTCGATCTGCAGTTCGTCGCCCATGGTGGCCGGGTAGCGGTAATCGATATTGATGTTGACGACGACTAGGGCCAGGCCCGATTGCAGGAACCAGGGCAGGTCGCCGCGGCTTTCGAAGTAATTCCAGCGCGCCTCTTCCAGGAACTCAAGGTAGCGGGCATTGTTGACATGGCCGTACAGGTCCAGGTGATAGCCGCGCACTTTGATCTTGGTATTGTGCTGCATGATGGTGTTTCCCCCCTTGGGTGTTGGTGGCGGCGCCGATGAGCGCCGCCGTTTCTCCGTGTTATTCGCCCAGTTCCAGCGGCACGAAAGCTTCGCGCTCCAGCGGCTCGTCGACCAGGTCGGTGACGATGGAGTGGATTTCCACCGCGAACCATTGCTGGAACAGCTCCAGCGTCAATGCCTCGGGCCACAGGCCATCGTCATCGCACCAGTCGGAGAGTTCGGCTTCGAACAATTGCTGGTAGCGTTCGAGGATGAAGGTCTGGGCATCGGTGTAATCCTCCGCCGGCGGGATCAGCAGCGCGTTGCAATCCAGACCCAGCTGGTCCAGCGACATGCCGCCGTCCAAGCCGCCGGGCAGTTGTTGCAGCCAGGCGTGAAAGGGCGCCAATGGGCGGATCAGGGCAATGCTGCGGTTGACTTCGTACATGGAGATTCCTTGATGATGTGTCAGCGACTGGATAATTGATTGTCGCGGGTGAAGACGAATTTCTGACGGATGCGCTGCGAGCTGTATTGCTGCGCGAGCGAGGCCGGGAACGGCGGATAGGGCGCGGCCAGTTCGACGATGCGGCGGGCGGCGTCATCGAGCACATCGAAACCGGAACTGCGCAGCACGCGGACTTCGCGCAGGCCGCCGTCGGCTGCAATCAGCACTTCCAGCGTGACCGCGCCGTGAATATTCTGACGGCGCGCGGTTTCCGGATAATTGAGGTTGCCGATGCGCTCCACTTTCAGCCGCCAGTCTTCCTGATAGCGGGCCCAGGGGTAGCCGCGCGCGCTTTCCGCCAGCCGGCCTTGCTTGCCGCCACTTTCCTGCTGCTGATCGGCCAGTCCGCTGTCGCCCAGTTGCCGGCTCAGGTCGCCGACTTGCGCCAGCAGGCTGCCGGCGCTGACGTGGCCGACGTTGCCGGATTGCGCTGGCGGCAGCGCCGGTTTTTTGCCGGTGTCCGGTGGCCGGGTAATGGTCTGCTGTCGCGGCGAGGCGTCGGCGGGTTCGGGGGTGCCGGGATCCACTGGCGCGGCCGGCGGTTTGGCGCGGTGGCTGGCCAGCCGGTCGGTTTGCGCGCTGTTGCCGGCGCCCAGATTGTTTTGTTCCGCCAGTCGGCGGGTCTTGGGCACGGTCCGGCTGGGCGCCTGGTTCAATTGCACATTGATGATCTGGACCGAGGCCGGCGCCGGCGGGCTCGAGCGCGGCCGGATTTCCAGGCTGAACAGCAGCGCATGAACCAGCAGCGAGGCAAACAGCGTCGTGGCCAAGGGCAGCATGGCTGCGTTGGACGACGAGGGCGAAAGCGGACTAGTGGACATGGTGGCTGATCTTTTACCGGGTAGGCGGAGCGCCGACAGATGCCGCCGCAGGCGGGGCGCGCGCTGCTGAAAGTGTAGCACGATGGCAAGCAAAAACGCCGCGTGGAGCGCGGCGTCGGGCAGAGGGCGTTGCGGCCTATTATTTTTCCAGCAGGCTGCGCAGCATCCAGGCGGTTTTTTCATGCACTTGCAGGCGCTGGGTCAGCAAGTCGGCGCTGGGCTCGTCGCCGGCGCGGTCAACCACGGCGAAAATGCTGCGCGCGGTGCGACATACGGTTTCATGGCCGTCCACCAACTGGCGGATCATTTCCTCAGCCTTGGGCGGGGTGCCGGCGGCTTCCGGGATCGCGGTCAGCTTGGCGTAGTCGGCGTAGCTGCCCGGCGCGTGGTGGCCCAACGCGCGGATGCGCTCGGCCACGGCGTCCACCGCCAGCGCCAGCTCGTTGTACTGGGTTTCGAACATCAGGTGCAGGGTGTTGAACATCGGCCCGGTGACGTTCCAGTGAAAATTGTGAGTCTTCAAGTACAGGGTGTAGGTGTCGGCCAGCAGGCGGGACAAGCCGTGGGCGATTTCCTGGCGGTCTTGTTCGTTGATTCCAATATCCATCGCGATATCCTCATAAGTGAAGGGAGAGCGGAGGCCGCAGCCGGCGGTGCCGACGCGGCGGCTTTTCGACTACACTCTCCCGTTTTGCGGGAAAAAGATCATGAAACCCTGGCTGGACTGCAGTAAGGGCACAGTCCGTCTTAGCTTGCATGTTCAGCCCGGCGCCAAGAAGACCGAGGCGGCGGGCGAACACGGCGATTGCCTGAAAATACGTTTGGCGGCGCCGCCGGTGGACGGCAAGGCCAATGCTGCGCTGCTGGCTTGGCTGGCGCAACGCTTCGCCGTGGCCAAACGCGACGTTCAACTGCTGTCCGGCGACAAGAGCCGGCATAAGGTGGTGTTGATTCAGTTCACGGCGACCGACGAGGAGGTCTTGCGGCTGCTGGGCATTCAATGAAGACGCCGGTCCGACGGAGTTTCCTTGTCCACCCGAGTGTATTCACCGTCGATCACGTCATTATCGGCGGAGCTGTGGCCGCCGCCAGCGGCCCCACGAGCGTTGACGGCAATGTTGGGGCCTTTGAAGGGCAATAGCAACAGCACTGCGGCCAGGTCGCTGATGACGCCTGGAATCAGGAACAGCACGCCGGCCAGCAAGTAGCGCAGCGGCCAAAGCAGGGAATACAGCGATACGCGCTCGCCCTGGCGCATCACGCTGCCCAGCGTGAATAGGGCGCCGATTTGCTGGTTGCGCAGCATCCATAGCCCCAGCAGCGAAGACAGCACGACGAAGACGAAGACGGCGAGTCCGCCAAAGCGGTCCGCCAGCGCCACCAGGGCGGCGATTTCTGCGAAGGGGTACAGCAATAACAGGATGAGGAATGTGCGCATGAGCGAGCTGAGTATCCGGTAAGTGGGTGATCGCGATCCGGCGTTTGCGGTCGCCGCCTGATCCCTTGTTATACACATGGGTATGGTCCGGCGACTTTACAAGTCGGGATCTAGCTTATCGTTCGGGCTTAGATGGTTCTTCCCCGTTTTCGGTTCCTGCCGGCTTGAGGTTTTTCACCGCGTGCCAACGTCATTCATGTAAAAAAAAATGCAAAAACCCGTTGACGACCCTGAACTGTTTCATTATAGTTGCGCTCTCTCTTGGGTCGTTAGCTCAGCTGGTAGAGCAGCGGACTTTTAATCCGTTGGTCGCAGGTTCGAATCCCGCACGACCCACCACTCAAAACTTTCTGCGCATACTGGATCGGGTCGTTAGCTCAGCTGGTAGAGCAGCGGACTTTTAATCCGTTGGTCGCAGGTTCGAATCCCGCACGACCCACCAATTTACAGCAATCAGGCCAGTTCGCAAGAACTGGCCTTTTTGTTTTTCGCTGTTCTCCTCGTGTTTCCCCTCTCTGATTAGCGTTGATCGGCCGTCGTGGCGCGCCTTTCTCTCGAGCATGCCGTCGTTATGGTAAATTTGATAATGATTGTAAGAATCATTCGCATTATAATGGCGAGTTAATCGCCTCATCCCGGCGCCCTCGCCGCCGCGCGCAGGCGCCGGGTTCGCATCAAACAGGAAACACGAGCATGACTACCGTTGTCGAGAAAACCCGCACCCAGGATCTGAAAGCCCGCACCCACGAAACCCACGACGCGCTGGACCAGCGCATCATGGCGAATCAGCCGTTCGCCACCCGTGAAAACTACGCGCGCTTCCTGTTGGCGCAATACCGCTTCCTGCGGGATGCAGACGCGCTGTACGACAACCCCGAGCTGGCCCGCTTGTTCCCGGATCTGGCCGAGCGCCGCCGTTACGACAGCATCGCCGCCGATCTGCGGGACCTGGCCCGGGCGCTGCCGGAATTGCGCGAAGCGCCGATCAGCAGCACGCTGGACGTGGCCAGCGCGATGGGCTGGCTCTACGTGGTGGAAGGCTCCAAGCTGGGCGCGGCCATTCTGTACAAGCTGGCCGGCAAATTGGGCCTGGACGAGAATTGCGGCGCCCGCCACCTGGCTGGCCATCCGGATGGCCGCGCCCGCCACTGGCGCGCGTTCACCGCCGCGTTGGACGGCCTGCTGCTGGATGAGGCGGCCGAGCAACGCGTCACCGCCGGCGCCGTGGCCGCTTTCGCCTGCATGAACAGCCACCTGGACCAGGTGTACGCTTGAGCGGGCGGGCGCGGCACCCGGCGGTGCGCTGGCTGTATCTGTGCGCCGGCATGCTGATGCTGGCGCTGGGCGTGATAGGCACCTTGCTGCCGGTGATGCCGACCACGATCTTTCTGATCCTGGCGCTGGCCTGTTTCAGCAAATCGTCTCCGCGGCTGGAGCAGCGTTTGCTCGCGCATCCGCGCTACGGCCCGGCGCTGCGGCTTTGGCGCGAGCAGCGCGTGGTGCCGGTCAAGGCCAAGTGGTTCGCCAGCCTGGGCATGGGCGCGGGGTTCGCCGCCCTGCTGTTGGCGCGGCCGCCGCATTGGGTGCCGTGGCTGGTCGGGGCGATCGAGCTGAGCGTCCTGCTCTACCTGCTGTCGCGGCCATCGCGCGCCGTCGGTTGAGCGTCGGGATTTAGCCAAAATCCGGTGGCCGCGTTAAGCTTGCGTCGTTGAAACCGAAAAACGGGAGCTGAGATGAAAGTGAACGGAATCGCCGCGACGCTGGCGGGCTTGCTATTGTCGATGCCGGCGCTGGCGCAGACGGCGGATGAGCAATTGCTGGCGGCGCAGATGTATTACCAGCAGGTGCGCGGCGCGCAACAGAAAGCCGATGCGCGCTTGACGCAGGCGGAGACGGACAAGGCCAAAGCCGAGCAGCGGCTGGCGGATGCCCAGGCTGGGCTGAGCGGCGCGAATACCGAACTGGAGGCGGCCAAGACCGCTCAAGCGGCGGCGGCGCAGGCCAGCGAGGCGGCCACCAAGGCCTTGAACGAGGCTTGGCAGCGCAAGGAAGGCGGCCAATAACAGCGGCCTTAGGCTTGTTGTGAGAAGCTTCGCGGCGCCAAGTCTCATTCGCCGCGCAGTTGGCGATAGCGGCTGAGGTCGTTCTGGGTTTTCTGGCGAAAAGCCGCCAGTTCCTGTTGCTTGACGGTGATCTGCTTGGCCAGATCCTGTTGTTCGGCCTGCAGCACTTTCAGATTGCGCAGGCTGTTTTGCGGCGGCGCTTGCTTGTTGCGCTGGCTTTGCGCGATGTCTTGCTGGGTATTGCGGACTTGCATCGCCAGTCCTTGGGCGCGCAGCTGCAGCGCGTCCAGCGCGCTTTGCAGCACGGCCTGCTGCTTGGCGCGCTCGGCTTGCAGCTGTTGCAGGCTGGCGTAGCTTTCCACCAGCGCGTTGTCGCGGCGGGTGTTTTCCAAGCGTTGGACGTCGTGTTGTTTTTGCGCGGCCTCGGCGGCTTCGCGCGCCTGGCGCGCGGCGGGGCTTTCCGCCGGCTTGGTGACGGTGCCCTGCTTGGAGAGCTCGGCGACGCCCTGCTGCTGGCTCTGCAGCGGCGGGGAGTCGCTGTAATGCACCTTGCCGGACTCGTCCACCCACTTGTAGAGGCCGCCGGCATTGGCGGCGGTTCCCAGCAGCAGTAGCAGTCCGGCAAGCGTTTTCATCAGTCGTTGACTCCGTATTGCGCCCGGTAGGCGCGCACCGCGTCCAGGTGCGCCGCCAGTTCCGGGCTGTGTTCCAGGAAGCCGAGCAGGTCTTTCAGCGTGGCGATGGCGATGACCGGCAGGCCATGCTGCTGAGCGACTTCCTGCACCGCGGACAACTCACCGCTGCCGCGCTCCATGCGGTCCAGCGCGATGGCCACCCCGGCCGGTTCGGCGCCGGCGGCGCGGATCAGCTGCACCGATTCACGCACCGAGGTGCCGGCCGAGATTACATCGTCTATGATCAGCACCTTGCCTTGCAGCGGCGCCCCCACCAGGGTGCCGCCTTCGCCATGGTCCTTGGCTTCCTTGCGGTTGTAGGCGAAGGGCAGGTTGCGACCTTGCTCGGCCATGGCCATGCACGCGCCGGCTGCCAGGATGATGCCTTTATAGGCCGGGCCGAACAGCATGTCGAACTGCAAGCCGCTTTCCAGTATCGACTTGGCGTAGAAGCGGGACAAGTGCAATGTGGACAGACCGTCGTTGAACAGGCCGGCATTGAAGAAGTAGGGAGACTTGCGGCCGGCCTTGGTGATGAACTCGCCAAACTTCAAAACCTGCTTGTCGAGCGCAAAACGAATAAAATCCTGACGGAAATCGCTCATCATTACTCCTTATTAACTGTTAACTGTTTGAACGGCTGAAAAAATTGCCGGCAAGCATATCACGGGAGACTCTCTTGCTTCGAATCGTTTCCGCCAATTTGAACGGCATCCGTTCCGCCGATAAAAAAGGTTTCTTCGACTGGCTGGCCGGCATGGACGCCGACTTCGTCTGCGTGCAGGAACTGAAGGCCCAGGCCAGCGACTTGTCAGAGCGCATGCGCCAGCCGGATGGGATGACCGGCTATTTCCATTATGCGGAGAAGAAGGGCTATAGCGGCGTTGGCCTGTACACCCGCCATCAGCCGGACGCGGTGGTGGAAGGGCTGGGCGTGGACTGGATCGATGCCGAAGGCCGTTTCCTGCAACTGGATTTCGGCAATCTCAGCGTGATTTCGCTGTATCTGCCATCCGGCTCCAGCAGCGATGAACGCCAGCAAGTGAAATTCGACTTTCTCGACGTGTTCATGCCGCATCTGGAAACACTGCGCGCGGCCGGTCGCGACATCGTGATCTGCGGCGATTGGAACATCGCCCACAATGAGATCGACCTGAAAAACTGGAAGGGCAACCTGAAGAACTCCGGCTTCCTGCCGGAAGAGCGCGCCTGGATGACCGATTTGCTGGGCCGCGTCGGCTGGTGCGACGCCTGGCGCAGCCTGTACCCGGACACGCCGGGCTACACCTGGTGGAGCAATCGCGGTCAGGCTTACGCCAAGGACGTGGGCTGGCGCATCGATTATCACATCGTGACCCCGTCGCTGATGGCGCTGGCGCGCAACGCCTCGGTGTACAAGGACGAGAAGTTTTCCGACCATGCGCCGCTGATCGTCGATTACGAGCGTAGCCTGTGATGTTGGACGAGGACGACATCACCTTGATCACGGTGCCGGGCTGGGGCAACTCCGGGGCGGAGCATTGGCAGACCGCCTGGGAGCGCAGCTATCCGCTGGCGCGCCGGGTGGAGCAGGACGACTGGCTCTACCCGGAATGCGAGGCTTGGGTGGACGGCATCCGGCGCACGCTGGAGCAGGTGCCGGGCCGCTGGATGCTGGCGGCGCACAGCCTAGGCTGCCATGCGGCGGCGGCCTGGCTGCGAACCTTGTCGCTGCGCGAACAGAAGCGGCTGCAAGGGCTGTTGCTGGTGGCGCCGCCGGCCTTGCCGATCAGCGAGATGCGGGCGCGCGCCAGCGGCGAACTGCCGGAGGACGCGCCCTTGCCCGCTTTCGCCGGCTTTAACGCGCCGACGCTGCGCTTGTCCGCGCCGGCCTTATTGGTGGCCAGTCGCGACGACCTGTTCTGCGACATGGCCGAGGCCGAAGCGATGGCGCAAGCCTGGGGCTGTCCCTTGGTCGACGCCGGCGCGCATGGACACCTGGGCAGCGCCGCGCGGCTGGGGCAGTGGCGCTTCGGCCAGGATTTGCTGCAGGAACTGATGCTGGCTTGAGCGGGCTCAGCGCTCAACCGGCCGCGCCGGATCGCTGCACCATTCGCTCCAGGAGCCGGGGTAGAGCCGGCTGCCCGCGAAGCCGGCATGGCTCATCGCCAGCAGATTATGGCAGGCGGTGACGCCGGAGCCGCACTGGTGGACGATGGCGGCTGGATCGAATTCACCGAGCAGTGCCTGCCATTCGGCGCGTAGCTGCTGCGCGCTCTTGAAGCGATTTGCGGCGTCGACGTTGTGCATGAAGAAGCGGTTGGCCGCGCCGGGAATGTGGCCGCCCACCGGGTCCAGCGTCTCGCCTTCGCCGCGGAAGCGCTCGGCGGAGCGGGCATCCACCACGGTGAAGGCGGGCTGCTCTATATTGGTCAGCACGGCTGCGGCGTCGACGCTATCCACCAGCGGCGCGCGGACGGAGAAGCGGCAGGGACGGCGCTGCCCGGCTTCGCTGCTGAGCGCGTGGCCGGCCTGGCTCCAGGCGGCGATGCCGCCGTCGAGCACGGCGACGGAGGGATGGCCGAGCCAACGCAGCAGCCACCAGGCACGGGCGGCGTATTGTCCGGCCACATCGTCGTAGGCGACCACCTGGGTGCCCGGCGTCACGCCGATGGCGCCGAGGTCCACCGCCAGCCGGCTGCCGTCTGGCAAAGGGTGGCGACCGTTGTCGCCGGTCTTGCTGCCGGACAGGTGGTAGTCCAGGTGCAGGTAGTGAGCGCCGGGCAGGTGGCCGGCCTCGTAGGCGGCCAGACCGTAGTCCGGCTGCTCAAGCCGGAAGCGGCAATCCAGGATCACCAGGTTTTCATCGGGCAGAGTGGCCAGTTGTTCGGCGGAAATCAGCGTTTGGTACATGGCATACCTCTTGAATGGAGTCTGGCTGCTCAGCGCAGCAACGTGGCTTGGTAGGACGGGACGCCGGGGACCAGGCGGTAGCTGCCGGCGTCCAGCCGCAGTGTCTCGACACTGCTAGCTCCGTTGCCGTCGACGCGGCGCAGCGCCAGCCAGTGGCGGCCGTCGGCATCCACGCCGTCCACCGGCCAGGCCAGGCCGGATTCGGCGAAGAAGCGGTAGCAGGCCAGATCGGCGCCTTCCAGCCCGTCCGGAACCTGGGTCACCTGGATTTGATAGTTCAGCCAGCAATGGCTGGCGGCGTCGGCTAGTTGTGAGCGCAGTTGTCCGGCCAGGTCTGGCCAGTGGCGTACCGCGCCATCGCGGCGCGCGGCGGCCCAGATCGGGGCGGGAAAGTGGGCGTCGTCTTCGAAGCGCGGAATCACGTGCCAGTGGAGGTGGGGAACCATATTGCCCAGGCTGGCCAGGTTGATCTTGGCCGGCTTTAGAATGTGGCGCAGCGCGGCTTCGGTATATTGGACCCAGTCGAGCAAGTGTAGGCGGTCTTTATCGGAAAGGTCGCTCATCTCGCGGACATGGGCCTTCCAGATCACGCGGCAGAAGCCAGGGTAGCCGGCCTCGTCCACCAACAGCACTCTGAGGCGCTCGTCTTCATGCAGTAGTTGCCCGGCTGGAGCCTGGCACAATTCACAATCCATGGTTGCGGCCTTACTGAAATGTGGAGCGGTCATTGTAACGGTTGCCGTGGGCTTCGGTGAAACCACGGTTCGCTGCTATCATTACAGAAATTATGATTTGAACTATTTATCATGCCTTCTGCCCTAGCCCGCCTGCAGCGGTGTTCAGGCGCTGCGATGGGCAAGAGTGGAGAGCTTGATGACGGATATGATGATTATCTTGGCGCTGATTCTGGCCAGCGCCTTTTTTTCGGTGTCGGAAATTTCGCTGGCGGCTTCGCGCAAGATTCGCTTGCGCCAAATGGTGGACGAAGGCAATGCCAATGCCGAAAAAGTGCTGGCCTTGCAGGAGCATCCCGGCCATTTCTTCACCGTGGTGCAGATAGGCGTCAATGCGGTGGCCATCCTGGGCGGCATCGTCGGCGAAGCGGCGTTCACGCCCTTCTTCGCCCGTGTATTGGGGTTTTTCCTGTCGCCGGAGTTGGCGCAGAGCCTGGGCTTCCTGGCATCCTTCCTGTTGGTGACCAGCTTGTTCATCCTGTTCGCCGACTTGACGCCCAAGCGTCTGGGCATGGTGGCGGCGGAGACGGTGGCGGTGCGCATCGTGCGGCCGATGTTGTTCATGGTGCTGCTGTTCAAGCCGCTGGTGTGGCTGTTCAACGAGTTGTCCGGCCTGTTGCTGCGCCTGGTGGGCATGCCCACCAGCCCGCGCGACGAGATCACCAGTGACGATATTTCGGCGATGATGGACGCTGGCGCCGAAGCCGGCGTGCTGCATCGGCAGGAACATCAGGTCATCGAGAATGTGTTCGAGCTGGAAAGCCGGCTGGTGCCGTCGTCGATGACGCCGCGCGAGAGCATCATCTATTTCACGCTGGACGAGGGGGAGGACAGCATCAAGTCCAAGGTGGCCGAGCAGCCGCATTCCAAGTTCCTGGTGTGCGACAACGGTATCGACAATGTGGTCGGTTACGTCGATTCCAAGGATTTGCTGCGCCGGGTGCTGGCCGGCCGCGCGATCTCGCTGAAGGAGCCGGGCTTGTTGAAGACCGTGCTCTTGATCCCGGATTCCTTGACCCTGTCCGAGTCGCTGGATCAGTTCAAGGGCACGCGCGAGGATTTCGCGGTGATCTTGAATGAATATGCATTCGTCGTTGGCCTGATCACGCTCAATGACGTGATGTCCACGGTGATGGGCGATCTGGTGGGCCAGGGTCAGGAAGAGCAGATCGTCAAGCGCGACGAAAACTCCTGGTTGGTGGACGGCATCACGCCGGTGGAAGATGTATTGCGAGTGCTGGAGATCGATGAGCTGCCGGACGATCAGAACTACGAAACCGTGGCTGGCTTCATGATGTATATGCTGCGCAAGATTCCGCGCCGCACCGATTGCGTGCAATACGCCGGCTACAAGTTCGAGGTGGTGGACATCGACAATCACAAGATCGACCAGATCCTGGTGACGCGGGTGGTGGCCAAGGAGCCGGCGCAGGTTTAAGCGCTTGTACGATCGGTTACATGATTTAACACAGGCCTCACAGACTACGGCGAGGCGGCTTGCATATGATGAATTCAAGGATGCACCAGGACGGTGCCCTGACAACCGATAAGTCGCAGACTTGGAGAATCACCATGAAAAAGATCGCCGCACTGATCCTGGCTTCCGTAATCGGCCTGACTTCCGCCGCCACCTTCGCCGCCGACGCTTCCGGCCCGGCCGCCAAGGCCGCCGCTCCGGCGCACGCCAAGAAGCATCACGCCAAGAAACATCATCATAAGAAGCATGCCAAAAAGGCAGCTTCCACTCCGGCCGCGCAAAAAGCCCAAGCCGCCAAGAAACACGTGAAGAAGCAGCATCACAAAAAAGCGCACGTGAAAAAAGCGGCTTGATTCTGCGGCTACAGGCAGGGTATCGGGAGGAGGCTTCGGCCTCCTCTTTGCATTTCCGGAGCCGTGGGCGATTCCCGTTTCGGATGCCATTGAAAATTTAATGGTTTTGTAGTGGCATGGTTTTATGAAGCCAATGCTATTGCCGTGTTGTTTCTGTCTCAAATTGCCAACAGGCATTCTCAAGTTCCCCTTCTCCGCGGCGCCGCGCTGTAATGCCTGCTGGAAGACTCCCATTTCCACCTTGCCTATGGTGGTTCTTGCGTTAAATTCATTGAAATTCACTTAAATTCAGGCTTGTTCCGGCTTGTTGGAGCCGGCTGTATTGTTGGCGACGTAAGGCAATACTTTTGACCTGTTTTAACTGTTATTAAGGACAGGTTGGTGAAATTTGGGTTGGCAGCGGTGGAGTGATTGCTCGAATCTGATACCACTGTAATACCACATGTCCGAACTAAAACGCCGGCTTGCGGTGCTGCAGCGAGGACAGCATGACGCTGCCGTGATCACTGACAGAATTGAGGAGGTCCGAATGTCGAAGCTTTCGTTGACGTTGTCGGCGCTGTTTGGAGGAGCCGGCTTGTTGTTGAGCAGCGCGGTGGTATTCGCCGCGCCGGCCTGCAATGCGTGGAGCGGTGCGCAGACCTATAACGGCGGCGATTACGCCTTGCACGCCAACAAGACCTGGCGCGCCAAATGGTGGACACAGAACAATCAACCAGGCGCGGATCAATGGGGGCCGTGGGAAGAGCGGCCGGCCAGCGAATGCACACCCGGCGGCGGCGATCCCGGCCCGGGTCCGGGCACCGGCGTGCCGCCGGAACCGACGCCGACCGTGGGCCGCCATGTCGGCTCCTATTTTGCGCAATGGAGCATTTACGGCCGCAATTACAAGCTGCGCAATCTGGTGGACGCAGGCGGCGATAAGAAGCTGACCTTCCTGAATTACGCTTTCGGCAATGTCTACGCCGACGGCAAGTGCGGCATGGTGACTCGCGCCGAGAACGGTAATGGCGACGGTGGCGATGCCTGGGCCGATTACCAGAAATCCTTTGGCGCCAATGAGTCGGTGGATGGCAAGGCCGATAGCTGGAGCGATCCGCTGCGCGGCAACTTCAATCAGCTGCGCAAGCTGAAGCTGGCCAACCCCTCGCTGAAAGTGCTGATTTCGCTGGGCGGCTGGACCTGGTCGAAAAACTTCGGCAAGTTCGCCGCCAGCGACGCCGGCCGCAAGGCCATGGTCGCGTCCTGCATCGATCTGTATCTGAAAGGCAATCTGCCGGTAGGCGAGAATGCCGGTGGCGCCGGCGCGGCCAAGGGCGTGTTCGACGGCATCGACATCGACTGGGAATACCCGGGCGGCGGCGGCTTGCCGAGCAATAGCGTGGATCCCAACGACAAGCAGAACTTCACCTTGCTGATGGCGGAATTCCGCAGCCAGTTGGACGCGTTGACCGCGCAGAACAAGCGCCGCTACTACCTGACCGCGGCGATTGGCTCCGGCGTCGACAAGATCCGCCAGACCGAGCCGGCCAAGTACGCGGCTTATATGGACTGGATCAATGTGATGACTTACGACTTCAACGGCGGCTGGGACGCCAAGGGGCCGACCAACTTCCAGTCCAATCTGTTCCGCGATCCGGCCGCGCCGGTGACTGGCGACCGCGTCTACTACAACGTCAACGACGCGATCCAGACCCTGGTCACCGCCGGCGTGCCCAAGGCCAAGCTGAACGTGGGCATCCCGTTCTATGGCCGCGGCTGGGCCGGCGTGGCGGCGGGAGCCAAGGGCGATGGCCTGTATCAAGTGGCGACCGGAGCCGGCAAGGGCACTTACGAGGCCGGCATCGAGGATTACAAGGTGCTGAAGACGCGTTCCGCCAAGCAGTTCGTGCATCCGGTCAGCAAGCAGTTGTGGACTTACGACGGCAATGAGTTCTGGAGCTACGACGACCCGGCCACCATCCGCACCAAGCTGGATTATGTGCGTCAGCAGCAACTGGGCGGGGTGTTCAGCTGGTCCCTGGACGGCGACGACGCCCAGGGCACTTTGTTGAAGACCACCAGCGAAGTGCGTCAGGACGCCGCCGCGGCCAAGAAGAAGGCGGCGGCCAAGGCCTCGGCCGCATCGCCGTTGAAGTAACAAGGAAGCAGCAAAGAGAAACCGCCGGGCGTGCCCGGCGGTTTTCGTTTAAGCCGCGCCGCTTTCCAACTCGGCGATGCCGCGCACGCGTAAGGGCTTGGGCGTTTCGTCCAGATTGGACCAGACCCAGTTGAAGTGATCGATCACCTGTTCCGCGTTCAGTTGAGGTCGTGGTTTGCAGGTGTGAGCGTCGGCGATCAGGGTCACGCTGTATTCCTGTGACATCGCCGAGCGCAGCGTGCTGTCCACGCAGAACTCGGTGGCGGAGCCGGCCAGCCACAGCTCGTCGATATCGTCGCCGCGCAGCAGCTCGGTCAGCGTGGTGTGCTGGAAGCTATCGCTGAAGCGTTTGTGCACCACGGCATCGCCATCCTGCCGCGCTAGCGCCGGATGCAGCTGCCAGGCCTCGCTGTCGCGCGCCAGATCGCTGCCGGGGCCGCTGTCGTGCTGGATGAAGATCACCGGCATGCGTTGGCGGCGCGCCAGCGCGATGGCGCGGTTGAGATTGGCCAGCACGGCGTCGGCGCGGCCGGCGCGGGGCTGGCCTTCGATCTGGCCGTATTGCACGTCGATGATGATCAACGCTTTATTGCCCATGGGTTGTTCTCCAACCTTAGAACGTGTTTACGATCTTGCGAGCTAAGGCGAGACAAGGCGGAAACGAGCGAAAAAGCGGAATGTACAGGTGGTACATGAGCACTGAGCTTGGTTTCAACGCCCATTTCTATCCATCCCGCCGACGCGCAGCAGATCGTAAACAGGTTCTTACAGCAGCACGCGTTCGATGCCGCCATCGCGCGCCTGATCCACATACTGCTTCAACCAGTTCGGCCCCAGCACATGCTTGGCGATTTCCACCACGATGTAGTCGGCTTCGGTGCCGGTGTCCGGGCTGTAGCGCGACAGGCCTTGCAGACAGGACGGGCAGGAGGTCAGGATCTTCACTGGCTGGGCAGGCTTGGCGCCACCGGTCAGTGCCTGCAGGTTCTTGTTGATTTCCTCTTCCTTGCGCGAGCGCACCTGAGTGGCGATGTCCGGCCGGCTGGCGGCGAAGGTGCCTGATTCGCCGCAGCAGCGGTCTGACAGCGCCACGCCGCCGCCCAGCAGCTCGTTGACCACCTTCATCGGCTGATAGGCCTTCATCGGCGTGTGGCAGGGATCGTGATACAGGTATTGCTGGCCGCCGACGCCGTCCAGCTTGACGCCCTTCTCCATCAGGTATTCATGGATGTCGATGATGCGGCAGCCCGGGAAGATGTCCTCGAAGCGGTATTGCGACAACTGGTCGTAGCAGGTGCCGCAGCTGACCACCACGGTCTTGATGTCCAGGTAGTTCAGCGTGGTGGCCACGCGGTGGAACAGCACCCGGTTCTCGGTGGTGATCGCGTCGCCCTTGTCCTGATAGCCGGCGCTGGTCTGCGGATAGCCGCAGCACAGATAGCCGGGAGGCAGCACCGTCTGCGCGCCGACATGCCACAGCATGGCCTGGGTGGCGAGGCCAACCTGGCTGAACAGGCGCTCCGAGCCGCAGCCGGGGAAGTAGAACACCGCTTCCGCGTCTTCCGACAGCTTGGGGTTGCGGATGATGGGCACGATGCTGGCGTCTTCCACGTCCAGCAGCGCGCGCGCGGTTTTCTTGGGCAGGCCGCCGGGCATGGGCTTGTTGATGAAGTGGATCACCTGCTCCTTGACCGGCGCCTTGCCGACGGTGGCCGGCGGTTGCCGGGTCTGGGAGCCTATCAAGCCCAGGCGCTTGCCCACCGCGTTGCCCAGCCGCTGCGCCTTGTAGGCGACGCCGACCAGGCTGGTGCGCAGGGCCTTGATGGTGGCCGGGTCCTTGGCGGTGAGAAAGGCCATGCCGACGGCGGTGCCGGGGTTGAAACTCTTGTTGCCGGTCTTGCGCAGGAAGTTGCGCATCGCCACCGAAACATCGCCGAAGTCGATCTTGACCGGGCAGGGCTTGACGCAGCGGTGGCAGACCGTGCAATGGTCGGCGACATCGGACAATTCCTCGAAATGCTTGAGGCTGACGCCGCGGCGGGTCTGCTCTTCGTAGAGGAAGGCCTCGGTCAGCAGGCCGACGCCGAGAATCTTGTTGCGCGGCGAGTACAGCAGATTGGCGCGCGGCACATGGGTGGAGCACACCGGTTTGCACTTGCCGCAGCGCAGGCAGTCCTTGATCGAATCGCTGATCGCGCCGATGTCGGATTGTTCCAGGATCAGCGATTCCGCGCCCAGCAAGGAGAAGGACGGCGTATAAGCCATGGCCAGGTCGGCGCCGGGCAGCAGCTTGCCGCGGTTGAAGTGGCCGTTGGGGTCCACTTGCTGCTTGTAGGCGCGGAAGGGGGCGATTTCCTCCTCGCTGAGGAATTCCAGCTTGGTGATGCCGATGCCGTGCTCGCCGGAAATCACTCCGCCCAAGGAGCGCGCCAGCGCCATGATGCGCTCCACCGCCTTGTGCGCGCTTTGCAGCATCTCGTAATCGTCGGAGTTGACCGGCAGGTTGGTGTGGACGTTGCCGTCGCCGGCATGCATGTGCAGCGCGACAAACACGCGGCTGCGCAGCACTTTTTGCTGGATGGCGCGGATGGCGGCCAGGATGGGGCCGTCGGTGTTGCCGGAGAACAGTTGCTCCAGTTCGGCCTGCATTTCGCGCTTCCAGCTGACGCGCACGACCATGTCGCGCAGCGCGTGAAACACCGAGGCTGGCGTTGCCGCGGCGTCTTCCAGCGGCGCGTGCGGCCAGCGCTCGCGGTATTCGTGGAAGGGACGGTCAAGGTGTTCCAACAGCCACTGCCAGCGGTCGCGGGTGATGGCGAGCTGGGACAGCGCCGAGGCGCGGCGGTCGCCGATCAGTTCTTCCGATGGCAGATTGGTGTCCAGCTTGTCCACCGGCAGCCGGCCGTGGAAATACTCGGTCAAGGTATCGAGCAGGCGCAGCTTGTTCTGGATCGACAGCTCGATATTGATGCGTTCGATGCCGTCGCTGTAATCGCCCAGCCGCGGCAGCGGGATCACCACGTCTTCGTTGATCTTGAAGGCGTTGGTGTGCTTGGCGATGGCGGCGGTGCGGCTGCGGTCCAGCCAGAAGCGCTTGCGCGTTTCCGGGGTGATGGCGATGAAGCCTTCGCCGTGACGCGCGTTGGCCAGCCGCACCACTTGGCTGGCGGCTTCCGCCACCGCGTCCTCGTGGTCCGACACCAGGTCGGCGATCAGCACCATCTTGGGTCGGCCCTTGCTCTTGGCCTTGGTCACATAGGACACCGCGCGCACATAGCGCCAGTCCAGGTGTTCGAGGCCGGCCAGCTGCACGCCGGCGGCCAGCGCCGTGCCGCCGGGCTTGAACAGATCGGTGATTTCGACGATGGCCGGCGTGGCTTCGGCCACGGTGCCGAAGAATTCCAGGCAGACGGTGCGTATATGCGCGGGCATGCGATGCAGCACGAAGCGGGCGCTGGTGATGATGCCGTCGCAGCCTTCCTTCTGCACGCCGGGCAGGCCGGCCAGGAATTTGTCGGTGACGTCCTTTCCCAGGCCCACTTTGCGGAAGGCGCTGCCGGGGATGTCCAGCTGGCGGCTGGACACCACGGTCTGGCCGTCGTCCTTGAGCTGGCTGACGCGGAAGCGGGCGACGTCGACATCGTGGATCTTGCCGTAGTTGTGCTCCAGGCGTTCGATGAACTGCCATTGGCCGTTGGCGTCCACCATTTTCCAGCTGGCGAGGTTGTCCAGCGTGGTGCCCCATAGCACCGCCTTCTTGCCGCCGGCGTTCATCGCGATATTGCCGCCGATACAGGAGGCCTCGGCCGAGGTGGGGTCCACCGCGAACACCAGGCCGGCGGCGGAGGCGGCCTCGGCGACGCGGGCGGTGACCACGCCGGCGCCGCATTGTATGGTGGCGCGGAGGCCGTTCAGGCCGGGCAGTTCGATCTGTTCGACGCCGAGGTGGCGGTCCAGCTTTTCGGTGTTGATCACCGCGCTCATGCGGTCCAGCGGCACCGCGCCGCCGGTGTAGCCGGTGCCGCCGCCGCGCGGAATGATGGTCAGGCCCAGCTCGATACAGGCGCGCACCAGCGGCGCGATTTCGGCCTCGCTGTCCGGGCTCAGCACCACGAACGGATATTCGACGCGCCAGTCGGTGGCGTCGGTGACGTGGGCGACGCGGGACAGGCCGTCGAACTGGATATTGTCGCGGCGGGTGAGCCGGGACAGCTTCTTCAGGATCTTGGCGCGCAGCTCGCGAGTATCCTCGAACTGTTCGGCGAAGCGCTCGACGGCGGCGCGCGCCGCGGTCAGCATCTTGCCCACCTTGTCATTGCCTTCGCGGCGTTTTTCCACTTCGGCCAGCCGGTGGCGCATCGCGTCCACCAAGGCCGCCAGCCGCTTGGGATTGTCCAGCAGGTCGTCGACCAGATAGGGGTTGCGGTCCACCACCCAGATATCGCCCAAGACCTCGAACAGCATGCGGGCGGAGCGGCCGGTCTTGCGCTCGGCGCGCAGCTCCTCCAGCAGTTTCCACATCGGCTCGCCCAGCAGGCGGATGAAGATTTCGCGATCGGAGTACGAGGTGTAGTTGTACGGGATCTCCCGCACACGGGCTTGGGTGGTGGTGGTCATTGTCCGTGCAGCTGTCATTATTGGAAAAACGTCCACCAGTGTAGCCCAATTGTTGCGTTGCGAAAAACCCGTATTCGCTAGGGATTTCCCTCTTTACTTCAAGATATTGCGGAGATTGGATATTGTCCTACCGTCTCTGGGCGGTGCATGGCGGCAGCGTTTCGGAGGAATGGATAGGGCTGGGTGGGACATCGCTGCGTGAGCTGCCGGCGGCCAGAATGGCCGCCGGCTAGATGAGCATCAGCGCGTGGAGGAGTTGAGGGCCAGGCGTTGGGCCAGCTGCACGGCTTCGAACAGGCTGCCCGGATGAGCAAGACCGCTGCCGGCCAGGTCTAGCGCGGTGCCGTGGTCGACCGAGGTGCGGATGATGGGTAGTCCCAGGGTGATATTGATGCCGGCGCCAAAGCTGGCGTGCTTGAGCACTGGCAGGCCCTGGTCGTGGTACATCGCCAGCACCGCGTCGCAGCCGGCCAGTTTGTCCGGGTTGAACAGGGTGTCGGCCGGCAAGGGTCCGATCAAGTCCATGCCCTGGCCGCGCAGCCGCGTCAGCAGCGGTTCGATGATTTCGATTTCCTCGCGGCCCAGATGGCCGCCTTCGCCCGCGTGCGGGTTCAGGCCCGCCACCAGCACGCGTGGCGCGGCGATGCCGAACTTGGCGCGCAGGTCAGCGTGCAGGATGCGGATGACCTGTTCCAGGCTGTCCGGGGTGATGGCGTCGGCGACCTCACGCAGCGGCAGATGAGTGGTGGCCAGTGCCACGCGCATGCCGCCGCCGGCCAGCATCATCACCACCTTGGGCGTGTGCGTGCGCTCGGCCAGGTATTCGGTGTGGCCGGAGAAGGAGACGCCGCCGTCGTTGATGACTCCCTTGTGCACCGGCGCGGTTACCATGGCGGCGAATTCGCCGGTCAGGCAGCCGTCGATGGCGCGGTTCAGCGTTGCCAGCACATAGCCGGCGTTGGCCGGGTCCAGCCGCCCGGCGACGACGGGCGCCGCCAACGGCACATGGCAGACTACCAGTCCCTGTGTCGGCGCGGGCGTGTCCGCAACATAATCATGCAGCGGCAGCGCGAGGCCCAGTTGGCGCGCGCGCGCCGCCAGCAGCGATTTGTCGCCGATCAGCACGCAACGCGCATCGACGCCGGCTTCGGTCAGCCGCAGCGCCAGGTCCGGGCCGACCCCGGCCGGCTCGCCGGTGGTGATGGCCAATACCGGGACGTTCATGCCTACTTCTCGTCCAGCCGTTCTTCGACAAAGGCGGAGTCGCGCAGCTGGCGGACCCAGTCGGCGTAGGCCTGTTCGATCTTGCGGGAGCGGATCTGCTGCTTGATCGCCAGCCGTTCGCGGTCGCCGGACACGTCCTGATTGCGCTTGCCCTCGACCAGGATCAAATGCCAGCCAAACGGGGTGCGCACCGGCTGCGACAGCTGGCCGATCGGCAACTGGGTCATCGCGTTCTCGAAGTCCGGCACCAGGTCGCCGAGGTTGACCCAGCCCAGGTCGCCGCCCTTGGCGTTGCTGCCGTCTTCGGAGTATAGCTTGGCCATGTCGGCGAACTTGGCGCCGCGCTGGATGCGGTCGCGCACCTGTTCGATGCGGGTCTTGGCGTCATTGGCCGATACCGCCTCGTTGGTGCGGATCAGAATGTGACGCACATGGTATTGCTCCACCATCATCGGCGCGCCGCTGTCACGCTTGTCCTGCAGTTGGAAGATGAAGAAGCCTTGCTGGGTGCGGATTACATTGGTGTGCTGGCCGGTTTTCAGCTGCTCCAGCATCTGCACGAACTCCACTGGCAGCGACACCGCGCTGCGCCAGCCCATATCGCCGCCTTTCAGCGCATTGGGCGCGTCGGAGTAGCTGGCCGAGACCTTGGCGAAGGGCTGGCCTGCGTCCAGTTCCGCCAGGGCTTTCTCCGCTTTCTTCGACAGGGTGTCGATCTGCTTGGCATCGGCGCGCTCCGGCACATTGATCAGGACGCTAGCCAGGTGGTATTCGGCGCGGTTGCCGCTCTGCGCGCTTTTCAGCACCTGGTCGACTTCGGTCTCGTTGACATTTACCTTGGCGGCGACTTCGCTGTCGCGCAGGCGGGCGATGGTCAGCTCCTTGCGCACTTCGGCGCGCAGCTTGTCGAAGGCCAGGCCCTCCTTGGCCAGCTGCGCTTTCAGGCCGGCCAGATCCATTTTGTTCTGCTTGGCCAGATTGGCCACGGCCTGGTCCACCGCGGCGTCATCGATGCGCAGGCCGCCGCTGGCGGCGTATTGCAGCTGCACTTCTTCGGTGATCATCTGCTCCAGCATCTGTTTTTCCAGCACCTGGCGCGCCGGAGGCGCCACTTTCTGAGCCTGTAGCTGTTTGATCGCTTCGTCGACGCGGGCTTGCAGGTCCAGCCAGGTGATCACGTTCTTGTTGACCACCGCTACGATGCGGTCCACTTCTTTGACCGGGGTGGCGGGAGCGGCGACGGCGCCTTGCAGGGCACCGGCCAGCAACAGGGCGAGCAGAGTTTGTTTCATGATCATCGCTTATAAGTCGTTAGTCTTGCTATAACCGGGAATCGCCAGCTTCAGCGTGTTGACTGGGTTGTTGCCGAAACCGCCCAGGCCTTTGAATTCCAGTTGGAAATAAATGGCGTTCTTGGTGGTGGTCAGATCGCTGACATAGCGCTGACCGACCATGCGCGCCGACCAGCAACCGTCGTTGTACTCGAAACCGGCCAGTTGTTCCAGCGGCTTGCGGTCGGCCAGCGAGTAGTTGTAGCGGCCTAGCGCATACCATTTCTTGGCGATCGGCCATTGCGCGGCGATGTCCACCTGGCGCAGCGGGCCGTAGAGCGAGGAATTGTCGAGCTGCTCGTAGCGGCCATAACGGTAGCGGGCGCTGAGCACCTTGCCCGCCGCCGGGTTGTAGCGCAGCTGGGCATTGTAACGCTCGGTGGTTTTCAGCGCCTCGTTCCATTCATAGGTGCTGTCCAGCCGCCAGCCCTTGGCCAAGTCACCGCTGGCGCCCAGCAACAGGTTGGAGCCGCTGACGGTGCGTTGCTGTGGCACGCCGGCCAGCGTGATGTCGTCCTGGTTGAAGTAGTAGCGCTTGCCCACCGTCAGTCGGATCCGTTCCATGCCGTTTTCCTGGCTGATTAGGCGGCTGGTCAATGCCGTGGTCAGCTGATTGGCGCCGTTGACACGGTCGGAACCGGAGAAGCGGTTCTCGGTGAACAATTGAGCGAAGTTGAAGTCGTTTTCCGAGGTATCGAAGTTGGGTAGATTGTTCTGATTGCGGGTCGGAATATTGACGTAGAACAGCCGCGGTTCCAGCGTCAACAAATGGTCCTGCCCCAGGAACTCGGTGTCGCGGTCGAAGTAGAGGCCGGCATCGGTGCTGAAAATGGGCAGGCTGCGCGACACCGAACGCGCTTGCTGACCGGGCAGCGCGTCCAACTGGTACTCGGTCAGATGCACGCCGATCTTGGGCCGCAGAAAGCCCCAACTCTTGTCCAGGCTCCAGCTCAGGCTGGGATAGGCGACCAGACGGTCACCGTTTTGCAGCGTAGGGTGCGAGAAGCGGGTCAGCTCGCTTTGCAGATTGGCGCTGAAGCCTTGTGGCAACTGCTGGTTGGCGTTGAAGATCAGCTGCGGTAGCCGCGCATAGGGGATATCGCCTGGGGCCGGGTTTTCCAGCAAGGTCTGGTAGCGCTGCGCGCGCAAGGTGGCGTTGGCCGAACCGCCCTGCCAGCCAAAGCCGTAGCTGAGCCAGGCTTCGCGCACCAGGTTGACGTTGGCGGCGATGCTGAGGCGGTCACCGAAATCCTTGAAGTAGTTCGGGTCGGAGACGTAGTTGGCGTTGTAGCCGAAGCTCAGGCCCGGCGCCAGCGTCTGGTTATGTGTCGCATACCAGGCGTAGCGGTTCTTGTCGGTAACCTTGTCCTTGGGCAATTGCTCGGTGTAGATCGAACCGGTGTAGTTGGGTTGCAGGTAGCGGAACTCCGCGCCCAGCATGGTGCCGTGCTTGTCGTTGAAATGCGGGGTGATGGTCGCGTCGTAGTTGGGCGCGATATTCCAGTAATACGGCAACGCGACCTCGGTACCGTTGCTGCCGGTCTTGAAGGTGGGCGGCAGGAAGCCGCTCTTGCGGTTGCCGTTGAGCGGGAAATCCATCCACGGGGTGTACAGGATGGGCACGCCGTAGAAATTCAGCCGCGCGTTGCGGGCGGTGCCGACACCATTGACGTAGTCCAGATCCAGCAAGGAAGAGTTCAGATACCAGGAGTCGTCGCCGGGCTCGCAGCTATTGATGCGGCTATTGTAGACCCGGTATAGATTCTGACCGCGGAAGTCCACTTGCTGGCCATCGCCGCGCATCGGCACCGTGCTCATCGGGCGGGTGCTCGCCGGCGCGCCCTTTGCGGCCGGTGCCGGCTTGCCCATCGCGAACACCGGGTCCATGCCGGTGCCGCTGTAGTCGGCGACGTTGTAATCCAGCGTGGTGCCGGTGACGACATCGACGCCGCGCGTCATCTTGAAGTGGTCGCCGGCTTTGACCCGATCCTTGTTCTGGTAGTAGTCCAGCCAGTCGGATTCCAGCTTCTGGTCGTCGCGGGTGACCACCACATTGCCGCGCGCTTTCAATTCCACATTCATTTCGCCGTCCATATCGTCGGCGGTGACATGGGTTTGGCCTTCGGCCTTGGGCGGCGTGGGCAGGGCGATCGGCGCGTCTTCATCGGCCAGCGCCAGCGCGGGGTTCAGCGAAAACGCGGCTGCCAGCGCCAAGGCTAGCGGATGGGGTTTGATTCTGGGCATGCACAAAGCCATATCTAAGGGGCGGCGGGGCAGTATAAAATCAGCCAATTCTATCAGCACCAAGACGAAGCGACATGCACAGACAGGAACTCATCAAGAAATGGCTGGCGGATTTGTATCCCGGGCAGGACATCGGGCTGGAATTCGCCGCCGCGGATGCCGATTTCCGGCGCTACTTTCGTGCGACTTGGCCGGACGGCGCGAGTTGCATCGTGATGGACGCGCCGCCGGAAAAAATGAGCACCGATGCCTATGTGCAAGTGCGCGACGTTTTCGCGATGGTCAATGTTCCCAAGCTGCTGGCGCGTGATCGCGAACAGGGCCTGCTGTTGTTGGAGGATCTGGGGCGGGTGACCTATCTGGCCGCCTTGGAACACGATGGACGCGAACAGGTGCGGCGTCATCTATTGCTGGAGGCGCTGGACACCCTGGTGGAAATCCAGTCCGCCAGCCAGCCGGGAGTGTTGCCGGAATACGACGAAGCGCTGCTGACGCGCGAGTTGAATCTGTTTCCGGAATGGTTCTGTGCCAAGGAGCTGGGCCAGCCATTGAATTTCGCCCAGCGCCAATTATGGGACGCCGGGGTCCAGGCCTTGCTGCCGGTACTGCTGGCCCAGTCCAGGGTGTTCGTGCATCGAGATTTCATTGTGCGCAACCTGATGCTGACACCGGGCAAGCCCGGGGTCCTGGATTTTCAGGACGCGGTATTCGGTCCGATCAGCTACGACATCGTCAGTCTGCTGCGCGATGCCTTCATCGAGTGGGACGAGCCCTTCGTGCTGGATATCGCGATCCGCTATTGGGAGAAGGCGCGCGCGGCGGGCCTGCCGGTGCCGGCCGAGTTCGATGCCTTCTACCGTGATTTCGAATGGATGGGGGTGCAGCGCCACCTGAAAGTGGCCGGTATTTTCGCGCGGCTGTTCCACCGCGACGGCAAGGACAAATACCGCGCCGAGATTCCGCGTTTCATCAAATATCTGAAGCGGACCTCCCGTCGTTATCAGGAACTGGCGCCGTTTTATCAGTTGCTGCTGCAACTGGTGGGCAAGGATGAGACTGACGAAGAACTGCAAGCGGCCTATCCGGTGCTGAGCTACAAGGGGTGAGCATGCCTAAAGCCATGATTCTGGCGGCCGGCCGCGGTGAACGGATGCGGCCGCTGACCGATCACACGCCCAAGCCCTTGTTGCCCGTGGACGGCAAACCCTTGATCGTCTGGCAGATCGAGCGCTTGGTGGCGGCCGGTTTCGCCGATATCGTGATCAACCACGCCTGGCTTGGCACGCAGATTGAAAGAGAGTTGGGCGATGGCCGGCGCTTTGGCGCGCGCATCGCCTACTCCGCCGAGGGCGAGCCCTTGGAAACCGCCGGCGGCATCGCCAAAGCCTTGCCCTTGTTGCGCGAGGAGGGCGATTGCGCCTTCCTGTGCGTGGCGGCGGATATCTACACCGATTTCGACTATGCCCGCCTGCTGCCACGCTTGGATGCGCTGGAGCGCGGAGTTGAACCGGGCATGCATCTGGTGATGACCGACAATCCGGCTTTCCACGCCGGCGGCGACTTCGCCTTGGCGGCGGATGGCCTGCTGCGGGCGGACGGCGAGCGCAAGCTGACCTTCTCCAGCATCGGCCTGTACGATACCCGCATGTTCGCCGCCATCCAGGCCGGCAGCTTCGTGCCGATGCGGCCGTTTTACGATGCGGCCATCGCGGCGGGCAGAGCCAGCGGCGAGTATTTCAACGGCGCTTGGCACAATGTGGGCACGCCGCAGCAATTGCAGCAGCTGGATGCGCAATTGCGCGCCGTCCCGGGTTGAGGCGATGTCGGCTCCATCCCTTCCCGGCGCGCGTCGCATTCTCGGCATCGACCCCGGCAGCCGTATCACCGGCTTCGGCGTGATCGACTTGCTGGGCCAACAGCGCCACTATGTCGCGTCCGGCTGCATACGCACGCCGCCAGGCGCGCCGCTGAGCGAACGCATCCGCGTGATCGTCGACGGCCTGTTCGGCGTGATCGACACCTACCAACCACAGGCGGCGGCGATCGAGCAAGTGTTCGTCAACGTCAATCCGGCGGCCACGCTGATGCTGGGACAGGCGCGCGGCGCCTGCATCGCCGCGCTGGTGTTGCGGGACCTGCCGGTGGCGGAATACACCGCGCTGCAGGTCAAGCAATCCGTGGCCGGCCATGGCAAGGCCGCCAAGGAGCAGGTGCAGCACATGGTGGTGCGGATGCTGAATCTGTCCGGCACGCCGCAGGCCGACGCCGCCGATGCGCTGGCGGTGGCCCTGGCGCATGCCAACCTCAGCGCCGGCGCCTTGGGCCAACTGGCGCAGAGCGGCTTGAAAATTCGCGGCGGCCGGCTGGTATAGCCGCTTGCCTGTTATCGCTTGAAGAAAGAACCAGAACATGATCGGACGCCTGAGCGGCAATCTCATCGAAAAACTGCCGCCGCAAGTGGTGCTGGACGTCAATGGCGTCGGCTACGAAGTCGATGTGCCGATGACCACGTTTTACCAATTGCCGGCGCTGGGTCAGAAAACCACGCTATTCACCCATCTGGTGGTGCGCGAGGACGCTCATCTGCTGTTCGGCTTCGCCAGCAAGGAAGATCGCCAGACTTTCCGTCAGTTGATCAAGGTGAGCGGCATCGGCGCCAAGATCGCCCTGGCCATTCTTTCCGGCATGACCACCGATGAACTGGCGGTGGCGGTGGCCAGCGAGGACATCAAGCGTCTGTCCGCGGTGCCTGGCATAGGCAAGAAAACCGCCGAGCGCCTGGTGCTCGAACTGCGCGGCAAGCTGGCCACTGGCAGCACGCTGACCGCGCCGGGCGGGCTGGCTTTCGCCGCGACGCCGGACGAGAAGAGCGACATCGTCAACGCCCTGCTGGCATTGGGATATAACGAGAAAGAGGCGGCGGCCGCCATCAAGGGCCTGCCGGCCGAGGTGACGGTGAGCGAGGGCGTGCGCCTGGCCTTGAAGAGCCTGATGAAGTTCTAGCACCTGTCCAGAGGGCAAGGGCGAGGCAGCGGAAGGTATTCGCGATATCTGTGCTCTTCGAAGCGGTTTTCACTGAGTTGGCCTCGCCGGGCACTGCTGAGCGTGAACGGCTTCTAAAGCCGCTTACTGCTCGCCTATAGTGGGGGGAGCCATGCGCGGGCATGGCGCGACACTGTGGCGCGGCGGGGAGGCGGGTTCATCGTGAAGACATGGATGGTGCTGAGCGGTTTGGCGCTGGCGGCCTGTTGGGCGGGCGCCGAGGGCGGCGTGGCGTGTCCGCCGCGTCCCATCCGTTTCGCCTTCTATGAAATCGGCCAGTTTTATAGCGCCGGCCAAGGGCTGGACCGGGATGTCGCCGAAGAACTGCGCCGCCGCAGCGGCTGCCGTTTCGAGTACCTGGTGATGCCGCGCGCGCGCATCTGGCAGGAGTTGGAGGCCGGCATGCTGGACATGACCGGCTCTGCGATCGAAACCCCGGAGCGGAGCAGGATTTACTGGTTCTTCAACTATATCCAGTTGCGTCAGTACGCGATTCTATCGGCCGAGGTATCGGCCTCCATCCAGTCCATGGAAGCTTTTATCCAGGACGCCCCGTCCAGCCGCTGGGCCATCGTGCGCAGTTATAGCACCAGCCGCTACTTCGATCCCTTGGTGACCCAATTAGCGGTGCAACGCCGGCTGATCGAGGTCGCCGACGAGGATGCCTTGTTCCGATTGCTGGCCCAGCGCCGTGTCGCCGGCATCTTTTCCACGCCCATGGTTTATCGCCAGAAGATCCGCCTGCATGGTTTGGAGGGCAAGGTGCGGGTGGCTGACTGGGAGCGCGAGGAGACGCCAAGTCCGCGCAGCCTGGTGCTGAACAAGCGCGGTTTTTCCGAAGGCGAAGCCCGGGCCTGGCATCAACTGCTGGACGGCATGAATCGCGACGGCACCATGCTGCGGCTGATCAGCCGCTATATGAGCAGGGACGAGGCCGCGGCAGCGGTGTGGGCCGGTGGAAAACGATAGCGTCCGCGAATAAAAAAGGCCGCCCAGAAGGGCGGCGAATGGAGGCGGGCACACTTGCGTGCGTCCCTTGGGACGACTCCGGGTAAAGCGAGGGTCGGCGCTGCTGTACTCAGGGCAAGCGAGCCAGGGGGCAGCGCGCCGATGAACACTAGGGGTTTAGCCTGCGGCTTTGAGAGTGACGTTGGTGCGAACCGCGGTCACACCCGGTACGCGAGAGGCTTCTTCGGCTACGCGGCGCAGCGCTTCTTCGCTGGGCGCGGTGCCGGTCAGAATGACTTCGCCCGCTTTCACGCTGCTCTGGATATTGGCGCCGACTTGGGCCGCAGCCTTGGATACCGTTTCCTGAACCGCCTGGTTCAGGTTGGCTGCAGGTGCGCTGGGCGCGGCTTCCGCCACCATGGCTTCCGCGGCGCTGGCATCGCCCTTGGCGGCGGTGGCGTGTTGAGCCTGGTCGTCGGCCGGAGCGCTGGCATCGCCCTTGGCGGCGGTGGCGCGTTGAGCGTGGTCGTCGGCCGGAGCGCTGGCATCGCCTTTGGCGGCGGTGGCGCGTTGAGCGTGGTCGTCGGCCGGAGCGCTGGCATCGCCTTTGGCGGCGGTGGCGCGTTGAGCGTGGTCGTCGGCCGGAGCGCTGGCATCGCCCTTGGCGGCGGTGGCGCGTTGAGCCTGGTCGTCGGCCGGAGCGCTGGCATCGCCTTTGGCGGCGGTGGCGCGTTGCGCTTGGTCATTGACCGGAGCGCTGGCGTCTTGAGCTGCCCAGCTAGTGCCGGCCAGCAAGGAACTCATCAGGGCAAGGGCAAGAGTGGTTTTTTTCATGGGATCAGCCTTTCGATAAAGTGAGGTACAGCGTTTGCGCCTGAGCTTCGAGGCGCCGCGAGCTTTGCATTTCCCTTAGCGCAAAAGGCGTGCCAGTTCTTTTTTGTCTTTGTTTTAAAAGGGTTTTTGTGTTTTATGGCGGCGAGAGGCGAGGCTGGGACAGGCTGATTTGTCGCCAGGTGGCGACAGCATTGAAGGCGTGAAAGGCAAGCTGGTGTTTTTGCAGGGATTTTTTTTGTCGCTGCCAGGCGACAGTCGACGGCGCCGCCTGACCCAGCGGTGAGCGGCGCCTGCCTGGTGCTTATTCCTGCTTGAAGGCGGCCGGCGTCAGTTCGTGCTTTTGCAGCAGGCGGTAAAACTCGGTGCGGTTGCGATCGGCCAAGCGCGCGGCATCGCTGACATTGCCGCCGGTCAGGCGCAGCAGGCGCTCCAGATAATCGCGCTCGAACAGGCGTTTGGCTTCCGCCAGCGTCGGAATCGCGCTAGCCTCGCCGGCAACTGCTTTCTGCACCTGGGCCAGCGTCACCAGCGAGCCGGTGGTCAGTACGCAGCATTGTTCGACCACATTGGCTAATTGCCGGATATTGCCTGGCCAGGAGGCGGCGCTCAGGTATTCCAGCGCATCGGCGGCAAAGCCGCTGACGGCTTTCTGGTAACGGGTGGCGATCTTTTCCAGGAAATGCGCGGCCAGCAGCGGGATGTCTTCGCGCCGCTCGGCCAGCGGCGGCAAGCGCAGCGACACCACGTTCAGGCGATAGAACAGATCCTCGCGGAAGCTGCCTTCCTGAATCAGCGTTTCCAGTTCGCGATGCGTGGCCGATACCAGACGGATATCCACCGGGGTTGCCCGCGCCGCGCCCACCGGGCGCACTTCGCGCTCCTGCAGCACACGCAGCAGTTTCACCTGCAGCGGCGCCGGCATGTCGCCGATCTCGTCCAGGAACAGGGTGCCGCCGTCGGCTTGTTGCACCAGGCCGGTCTGGCGGGCGCTGGCGCCGGTGAAGGAGCCTTTTTCATGGCCGAACAACTCGCTTTCCAGCAGATTGTCCGGAATCGCGCCACAGTTGACCGCGATGAAGGCTTGGCCGGCGCGCGGGCTGGCCAGATGGATGGCCTTGGCCAGCACTTCCTTGCCGGTACCGCTCTCGCCGCGCAGCAGCACGCTGGCGCCGGTGGAGGCTACCATGCGCGCCTCGGCCAGTAGTTCCTCCATCACCGGGCTGCGGCTGACCAGGCCGGAGCGCCAGCCGGCGGCCGCCTGATCGACCGCGCGGCCGGGGCTCGCCAGCGATAGCCCCTGGGCAACCTTGTCCAGCAACGCCTTGCCGTCGAAGGGCTTGACCAGATAGCCGAACACGCCGCGGCTGACCGCGTCTACCGCGTCCGGCACGGTGCCGTGGGCGGTCAGCAGGATGACCGGCATGGCCGGATAACGTTGGCGTACTTGTTCGAATAGCTCCAGACCATCGATGCCGGGCAGTCGCCAATCGGTCAGCAGCAAGTCGGCGCGGCGCGCGGCCAGCGCGTTCAGCGCCGCCTCGGCGCTGCCCAATGCTTCCACTTCGTAGCCGGCGGCGCCGAGGCGCAAGCCGACCAGGCGCAGCAAATCCGGGTCGTCGTCGACCAGTACGATGCGGGCGGGCGTGCTCATGGCTGTGCTCCCTTGGTCTTGCTGGGTTTCAATTGCAGATCGCGCTCCACTTCGCGCAATGCGTTCAGCTTGGCGTTCAGATCATCGTAGCGTTTCTGCAAGTCGCGGTTTTGCGCCTGCTGTCGCTCCAGCGCCTCGGTCAGCTTGCGGCGTTCCTGCAATTGTTGCAGCACTGAGCGCGCTAGGCTGAGGCTGGCGGGGTCCAATTGCTCGGGTTTGCTTAGCAAGCTTTCGAACTGGATTTGCAGTCGTTGCGCATCCGCGCGGTTTTCCGGGGCTTGGAGCTGTTGCAACAGCCCCAGCAAGCGACTGCTGCCGCAGCTTTCCCGGCCCGCGAGGGCCAAGGCCTGGACATCGCGGGTCTGACCTTGCAGCAACAAGATCTGGTTGGCATCCGGGCAGCGGATGATGGGCGCCGCCGGCGCGGTGGCGCGCGGGCGTGGCTGGGCGCAGGCGCCCAGGCTCAACAGGCAGCAAAGCCAGAATAGCCGGCGCGGCCAGGCGTCAATGAAGGGGAACGTCATGATAAATTCTCCGGTTCCGGCCAGCTCAGGCGGAAGCAGGCACCGGCGGTCTGGCGCTGTTCCAGCGTCAGTTCGCCGCGCATCAATTGGGCGAAGCCGAGCGCCATCGCCAAGCCCAAGCCGGTGCCGGGCTGTTCGCCCGGCGGCGGCGGGCCACTCCAGAATGGTTCGAAAATCCGCTCGCGTTGCGCCGTCGGCACGCCGGGACCCTGATCGCAGACTTCCAGCCAGACGCCGCCGGTGTCGCGGCCATGGCGGATGGACAAGGCGCTGCCGGCGGGGCTGTGGCGGATGGCGTTGATCAATAGATTGTCAAGAATGGTTTCCACCTTGGAGCGGTCGCCGCGAACCCGGGACGCCGCGCCGGCGACATCGACGCCCAGACGCTTGGCTTGCAGCAGCGGGCGGCTGGCCTGCAGCCGGTCCGCTATCAGCGCCGGCAGATCGAAGACTTCGACGGTCAAGATATCGGACAGCCATTGGCCGGCATCATAGCGCAATAAGGCCTCGACGCGCAGACGCAGGGTTTGCGCGTTGTTCTGCAGAATGAGCACGATTTCCTGCTGCTGCGGGGACAAGCGGCCCAGCACTTCTTCCCGCAACAGCGCGGCGGCTTCGTGAATGGCGGCCAGCGGGGTCTTCAATTCATGGGAAACCTGACGGAAGAAACGGCCTTTCTGTTCTTCCAGCGCCGCCAGCCGCCGATCCAGCTGAGCGAGCTCCAGCGCCAGGCGCTGCAGGTCGGCGGGGCCGGATTGCCGCCAGTCCTGCAGGCGAGCGCCATCGCTCATGCGCGCGATCTTGGCTTGCAGCTTGCGCAGCGGCCAGCTGATCAGCAGCGTCATCGCCAGCGCCAACAGCAGGGCGGAGACCAGCGACAGCCAGGCCAGCCGATCGGCGGTGCGGCGCATCTCGGTGATCGAGGACTGCCATTCGCGCTGGCTCTGGTCCAATTGTTGGTTGATCTGCAGGCTTTGCGCGCTCAGGTGCTGATCCAGTTGCCGGAACAGGCGGTCCCGTTGTGAGCCGGCGCGCGCAGGCAGCGCCTGTAACTGTGGTTGTATCGATAGGATCGATTCGGCGCTGCGCGTCAGCGCCGGATTGCCGCTACGCAGCAGCTTCTGTTGGGACAGCGCGATTTCCTGCCAGGCGCCGGCGGCGGCATTGGCCAGCGCGCGGTCTTTCAGAATCTGGGCCTGGCGCGTGGCGCGTTCAAACTGGGCGGATTGCTCGCGAGACACGCGGTTGGCGTCCTGCCAGTCCTTGGCCTGCTCCTGGTGCGAGCGCAGCGTGGTGGCGGCCTGCCCCAGTTCATTGCGCAGTTGGATCAGCACCGCGGAGGGCACGACGGCGACGATCAGAAAGCTGCTTAGCAGCAGACTGCGGAAGGAGAGAAAGCGAAGCATGGTCGGATCGGCGGCAGAGCCGCGGGCAGTTGCCCGCGGCTGGAGGCAAAGATCAAGCAGACAGCGGCGCGGCGGCTAAGTTCTGGCCGGCGATCCAGGTCGCGAGCTCGGCCACGCTCAAAATGGGTAGCGCATGCCGCTGCGCATAGTCCTGGATTTGCGCGCCGCGCATCATGCTGCCGTCCGGATTCATCAACTCGCACAGCACGCCGGCGGGCTGGAAGCCGGCCAATCGCGCCAGTTCCACCGCGGCCTCGGTGTGGCCGCGCCGGCTCAATACGCCGCCGGCGGCGGCGACCAGCGGAAAGACGTGGCCGGGACTGACCACGTCGTCGGCCTGCGCCTGTGGATGGACGGCGGCTTGTATGGTGCGCAGCCGGTCGGCGGCGGATACGCCGGTGCTGACGCCTTGAGCGGCTTCTATGCTGACGGTGAAGGCGGTGCCGTAGCGGCTGCCGTTGCGCTGCGTCATCGGCGGCAATTGCAGCCGGGCGGCATGCTCGGCGGTCAGGCACAGGCAGACGATGCCGCTGCAATCGCGGATCAGGCGCGCCATTTCGGCTTCGCTCAGCACGTCGGCGGCCAGGATCAGGTCGGCTTCATTTTCGCGATCGTCATCGTCGGGAACGATGACCGGCAGGCCGAGCCGCAAGGCGCTCAGCGCCGCCTCTATGCGTTGGGACAATGTGTCGGGGGATAAGGCGATACTCATGGAAACGGTCCTCTGATAGTTTGAGAAACAGGTTCCAGGGCGTGAAAAGGGCCGGCGCAAGCCTGCCCGCGCGCCAAGCGCGCAGCGACCACGCCGCGGGCGGCGACTGAGCGCGGCACGCGGCCTTGTCGTCTTCTCTCATCCGGACTATTACCGTCGGCTCTGGCCTGTCACCAGATCTGCTGACCCTCCGCCGGGAGGCGGAAGCGCTCGCGGGCTCGATCTTGCGATCATACCGCCGGTGGGGAGTTGCACCCCGCCCTGAAGACGTTGCGTTGGTACGCCAGGATTGGGCGGACCAGCGGCGATTATAGCGCCGCGGTGGTAAGATTGGGCATTCGTTTTTTTGGCCGGCGGCTGACACCATGATTGAAACCGACAACTTGTACGGCGGCGCGCCCGAGCCGCGCGTCGTTACCCAGCAAAGCCTGTCCAGCCAGGAAGAGGTGCTGGAACGCGCATTGCGCCCCAAGCAGCTGGACGAATATGTCGGCCAGAAAAAGGCGCGCGAGCAGCTGGAAATCTTTATCGAGGCGGCCAAGCGCCGCAAGGAAGCGCTGGACCATGTCTTGCTGTTCGGGCCGCCCGGCCTGGGCAAGACCACGCTGGCGCACATCGTCGCCCGCGAAATGGGCGTCAATCTGCGGCAGACTTCGGGGCCGGTGCTGGAGCGCGCGGGGGACCTGGCCGCCTTGCTGACCAATCTGGAGCCGCATGATGTGTTGTTCATCGACGAGATCCACCGGCTGAGCCCGGTGGTGGAGGAAATCCTCTATCCGGCGCTGGAGGATTACCAGATCGACATCATGATAGGCGAGGGGCCGGCGGCACGTTCGGTGAAGATAGATCTGCCGCCGTTCACCCTGGTCGGCGCCACCACCCGCGCCGGCATGTTGACCAATCCGCTGCGCGACCGCTTCGGCATCGTCGCGCGCTTGGAGTTCTACACCGCGGAAGAACTGACCCGCATCGTCAGCCGCTCCGCCGGCTTGCTGAACGTCAAGCTGGCGGACGACGGCGCGTTCGAAGTAGCGCGCCGCAGCCGCGGCACGCCGCGCATCGCCAACCGGCTGCTGCGCCGGGTGCGCGATTACGCCGAAGTGAAGGCCGACGGCACGGTCAGCGCCGAGGTGGCGGACGCCGCGCTGGCGATGCTGGATGTGGACCCGGCCGGTCTGGACATCATGGACCGCAAGCTGCTGCAGGCGATTCTGGAGAAGTTTTCCGGCGGGCCGGTGGGTCTGGACAATGTGGCGGCGGCGATAGGCGAGTCCACGGATACCATCGAGGATGTGATCGAGCCTTTCCTGATCCAGCAAGGCTATTTGCAGCGCACTCCGCGTGGTCGGATGGCGACAGCGCTGGCCTATCAGCATTTCGGCTTGCCGCTCAAGGATTGAGGCAGTGTCGCCTGCGCGCAGCAGCACGGCAATCCCTTGATCGCCGCCACCGCCGCTCAGGCGTACAATCCCGGCTTTGACACGGCATTCCGCTGCGGCGGGGGACGATTATGTTTTACGCTCTGTTTGGCCTGACCCTGGCGGTGGCGATTGCCACTTCGGTATTCACCGCGCGTTTTTTCGATCCGGCGGTCAACAAGATTCTGGCGCGCATCCTGGGACGGGATCTGACCGACGCCTGGCGCAAATACATTTTCTTCGCCATCGTGGTCACCGGGGTGTCCGGCGGGGTGCGGCAATGGTCGCTGGAGAAATACCTGCCGCCAGCCGCGGGCAAGGGCAGCACCGCGCTGGACCTGACCGGTGAACGCTGGCTGCTGGAGTTGTTCAATACCTTCATCGACACGCTGCGCTCCATCGCCTGGGTGATGCTGCTGTTCTTCCTGTGCGCGATGTTGGCCCATGTGATCATGAAGGCGGTGGAAATGCGCAAGGGCGAACACCCGCCCGGTGAATGAAAAATCCCGGTCTTAGGACCGGGATTTTCGCATCGATCAACGACCGATCTTGATTTGCGACCATAAGCGGTTCAATTCACGTCGGGACTTCACATCCAGGTCCTTCAAGGCCACGTACTTGCCCTTGGCCGGGTCCAGCATGATCACCGGGTTGGCCTTGATCTGTGGCTTGAAGAACGCTTCCGCTGCCTTGACCGGGTTGGTGGCGCCGATCTGGTTGGAGATCTCGGCGGCGTTCTTGCCGTCCAGCATGAAATTGATGAAGCGGTGCGCGAGGTCCGGCCTTGGCGCGTCCTTCAGCACCACCATATTGTCCACCGCCAGGATATTGCCTTCTTTCTGCGGCTGGTAAGCCAGCTTGAATGGACGTTTGGCGTGCTGCGCATCTTGCTGCGCCTGGAACAGATCGTTGGAATAGCCGTGGGCCACCCAGATATTGCCGACGGTCAGTTCCTTGATATAACTCTGGTTATTGAAGGCGGCCCAGTAGGGCTTGGCCTTGCGGATCACTTCAGCGGCGGCTTTCCAGTCGGCGGGGGAGGTGGAATTGGCGTCCTTGCCTAGGTAGAGCAGCGCGGCGGACATCAGTTCGCGCTGCGAATCCAGCACGGTGACCCGGCCCTTGATCTTGGCCAGCACCGCGGGGTCGAACAGCAGCGCCCAACTATTGGCCTGGGCCAGCACGCCGGCTTTTTGCAGCTGGGTCTCGTTGTAACCCAATAAGGTCAGCGATACCACGGTGGGCGCCGCCACCTTGTTGCCGGCATCGAATGGCGCATTCAGCGCCAGATAGCCGGCGTTGAGGTTTTTCCAATTGGGCAGCTGAGCCTTGTTCAGCGGCTGGGTCTTGCCCTGCTTGATCAAGGTGCTGACCGCGAAGGCGGTGGGAAACACCATGTCGTAGCCTTTGGCGCCGGCGGCCAGCTTGGCCAGCATTTCCTCGTTGTCACCGTAGTAGTCCTGTACCAGCCGGCATTTGCACGATTGTTCGAAACGCTTGGCGGTATCCGCGGACAGGGCGTTGTTCCAGTTGTAGATATGGAGTACGTCCTCGGCCATTGCCGAGCCCCAAGTCAGAGCCAGAAGCGCCGAAAGGGCCAGCTTTTTCATACGCGTGAATCCTCTAGAAAGCAGGTGATTAAGTAGAACGGCAAGCCTGGACCGGCTTGCCGCCTGAGGGAGCTGCCGCGCGCGCGGTGGGCCGGCAGGGTGTTACAAGGCAACCATATTGTCGCGATGGATCAGCTCCGGCTCTATCATGTAGCCGAGCGCGGCCTCGATTTCCCGCGTCGGTTTCTGCATGATGGTGCGCGCTTCGCTGGAGCTGTAGTTGACCAGGCCGCGGGCGACTTCCGCGCCGTCCTGGTCCACGCAGGCGACTGCTTCGCCGCGCAGGAAATCGCCTTCCACAGCGCAAACGCCGATAGGCAGCAGGCTGGTGCCGCGTTCGCGCACCGCTTGCGCGGCGCCGGCATCCAGCACCAGGCGGCCGGACAGCTTCAGGTGATCGGCCAGCCATTGCTTGCGCGCCGCCATGCGGCTGGTGGGCGGCAGCAACTGGGTGCCTATGCCCTCGCCGTCGGCCAGGCGCGACAGCACTTGATGCTCGCGGCCGCAGGCGATGACCGTGGCCGCGCCACTGCGCGCCGCGCGCTTGGCGGCGAGAATCTTGGTGATCATGCCGCCGGTGCCGACGCTGGAGCCGGCGCCGCCGGCCATCTCTTCCAGCCGGGCTTCGCCGGCAACGGCCTCGTGAATGAATTCCGCGTCCGGTTGTTTGCGCGGGTCGGCGCTGTACAGGCCTTGTTGATCGGTGAGAATGATCAGCGCGTCGGCCTCGATCAGATTGGTCACCAGCGCGCCCAAGGTATCGTTGTCCCCAAAGCGGATTTCATCGGTGACCACGGTGTCGTTCTCGTTGATGATGGGCACCGTGTTCAGGTTCAACAGGCTGGTCAGCGTGGAGCGGGCATTCAGGTAACGAGTGCGATCGGCAAGGTCTTCATGCGTCAGCAGAATCTGCGCGGTTTGTAGGCCGAAACCGCGGAAGGCGGTTTCATAAGCCTGGCACAAACCCATTTGCCCGACCGCCGCCGCGGCCTGCAATTCGTGCACGCCCTTGGGGCGCACGGTCCAGCCCAGGCGCTGGCAGCCTTCGGCAATCGCGCCGCTGGAGACCAGCACCACCTGTTTGCCGCGTCGCTTCAGTTCGGCAATTTCCGCGGCCCAGCGATTGAGCGCCGCCATATCCAGGCCCTTGCCGTCATTGGTGACGAGACTGGAGCCAACCTTGACCACAATCCGGTCGGCGGCGTGAATAACCGAGCGCATCCAAAACTCCATGAATCAAACGATAGATGCCGGGGAGTTTACCCGAAAAAAACGCCGCCGCGCCGCTGGCGCCGGGCTGGTCGCGGGTTTGCCGCCCGCTTGAGCGCGTAGCTCATTGATTCAATACGGTTTGGCGCTGCATCTTGGGCGAGCGGAAGGGGCGTGTCGAGTTAAAAGCTTGATCTGAATCAGAAATGGTTGCTATTGCGATATTCCATGATCTGGAACAGCGGCGTTTGCAGATGCAGTCGCGACACGCGTATCAGCGTTTCCTGTCCGCCGTCGCGCAAATGGAATTCGCGCAGCTGGCTGTACGGACGTCCAGCCATTAGCAGCAACTTGGGTGTGCCCGGCCGCTCTTCCAGCCGCAATGCGAACTGGAAGCTGTCACCGGCGTGGGTGATGCTGGGCATGGCCAGCACCGCGTGTGGCGGGGGAGCGATGAATTCCACGCCGCATTCGATTTCCCGGCCATCCGCGCGCAGCGAGATCCAGCGGACGATGGCCAGGCGGGCGTTCTCCGGTTGACCAGGCGGGGTGGTCAGCAGCAATTCGCCGGCGCGCAGCGATTGTTCACGCGGCAAGCCATGTAGCAGCAGGCCGTTGTCGTTTTGATTGGCAATGGCCAGCAGGCAAGGCGGCGGTGGCGCGCGCAGGCGGCCGGCGCTTTCTTCCTCCATGCCCGGCAACTGCCAGCTCAGATCATTGCAATGGAACCAGACGCCGGGCACCGAGGCGATGATTTCGACGATGGCTTGGGTTTTCAGGCGTGGATGCCGGCGTCGCTTGGGCTGGTGCCACTCTTCCACCAGCATAGACAAAAGCTGCAATTCGTCGGTCATCAGGCCTTGCTGGCGATTGTTCTGCGCCTTTTGCAAGGCTTCTCGGCTTTTTTCCAGGATATCGCGCAGCGGCTCAAGATCGAATAGAAAGCAGTTGGGGCCGAGCTTGTTCGCCGAAATCGGCAGAAAGCGCGGCGGCGAGTCGATCTGCTGGTCCACCAGATAGCCATGGACAGCCTGGGACAAGGCTTCGACCGGGATCAAGCGGGACTTGGGCGCCAGGTCGAAGATCAATTGCCGCGACAGCGCCTGTTCGGTGGGCGCCAGCCGGTTGCTGGACGTCAGGCCCATCAGCAACAGCTGCAGATAGATGGTCTGGATGGTGTCGTCATTGGCCAGACCCTTGTCCAGCCAGCCACGGCCGCGGGCGAAGGCGTGCAGTTGATGACAGTCGTACCAGAACTCTGGTGGAGTTGGGCAATAACATTGCTGGCTGATGCTGAGCAACTGGCGCGCGGCCATCATGGTATAGGCCATCAGCTCGATCTTGGGCTGCTCTCTATCCAGCAGGCTGCGTTTGTTCAGCCGATCGTGCAGGATTTGCTTGAAGGTGATGAAGATCAGCGCAAACAACTCAACGCTCAGCAGGGCAAGCTGGCGCACCTTCTGATTGCCCAGGCTGTCATGTTGGCGGATCTCGTTTTCCAGCAAGGGGTAGTAGCGATCCAGCGCCTTCAAGTACAGCTTCAGCAGTTTGTGGCGCAAATGGCTGTCCAGCGCAATCCGGGACAGGTTTTGCAAGGACTGGCTCAACAAACGCCCGCATTCAGGCAAGTCGGTGAATGGCAACCGATCCAGCCATGCCGCCACGCTATCCGGTTGAGTGTCTATCAGCAGAGGATCCATGTTTTGTTGTGGCAGGCTGAGTGAGCGCATGCAAGTGGATTCATGATGTAAATCTTGCCAAATCCCATGCTATTTGCACTCCACCGTCATGGCAAGGTGGATCAAGGCAAAGCGATGCCGTGACCGTCCGGGCTGTTGGATGCATGCGCCAGTTCATCCAGCGCGGCTTCGGCTGCGGCGATCAAGAACGCCATGTCCTCATCGCTGATCGTATAGGGTGGCATGAAGTAAATGGTGTTGCCTATCGGGCGCAACAGGCAGCCGCGATGCAGCATGGCGGCGAAGCAAGCCTGAGCGAAGTCGGCGCGGCGGGTGGCGACTTCAAAGGCCCAGATCATGCCGATGCGACGGAAATCGCGCACATCCGGGCGAGCTTGCAGGCCTGCCATCATCGCGTCGAAACGCGCCGCCTTGGCCGCGTTCTGTGTGAGCACATCTTCTTCAGCGAAGATGTCCAGTACCGCCAGCGCCGCGGCGCAAGCCAAGGCATTGCCGGTGTAGCTGTGCGAGTGCAGGAAGCCGCGGCTGACGTCATCGTGATAGAAGGCCTGGTAAATCGGGCGGCTGGTCAACACGCAGGAGAGAGGCAGGAAACCGCCGGTGATGCCCTTGGACAGACAGAGGAAGTCCGGGGTGATTCCGGCTTGCTGGCAGGCGAACAGGCTGCCGGTGCGGCCGAAGCCGACGGCGATCTCATCGGCGATCAGGTGTACCTGGAATTGATCGCAGAGCCGGCGCAACTCGCTGAGGTAGAGCGGATCGTACATCGCCATTCCCGCCGCGCCTTGCACCAGCGGCTCCACGATGACGGCGGCGACTTCGCCGGCATGTTCGGTCAATAGCTTTTCCATGCTTTGGATCGCCGCGAGCGCGACATCCGCCGCGCTCTGTCCTGGCAAGGCCCGGCGCGCGTCAGGCGAAGGCGCGCGCAAGCCGGGCTTGAGCAATTCGGCATAGGTATGGGAGAACAGCGGCACATCAGTCACCGCCAAGGCGCCGACGGTCTCGCCGTGATAGCTGTTTTCCAGGCTGATAAAACGCTTCTTGCCCGGAAGCCCCTTGTTGCGCCAGTAGTGAAAGCTCATTTTCAGCGCGATCTCGGTCGCGCTGGCGCCATCCGAACCGTAAAACGCGTGCGCCAGGCCGCTGGCCTCGGCTAGCCGTTCCGACAACTCGACCACTGGGCGATGGGTAAAGCCGGCCAGCATCACGTGTTCGAGAGAGTCCAGCTGATTCTTGATCGCCTGCTTGATGCGCGGATGACCATGGCCGAACAGATTGACCCACCAGGAACTGACTCCATCTAGGTAGCGCTTGCCATCGAAGTCGGTCAGCCATACGCCTTCGGCGCTGGCAATGGGCACGATGGGCAAGGCCTCATGGCGCTTCATCTGGGTGCAAGGGTGCCAGACGGCATTGAAGCTGCGTTGCAGCCAGGTTTGGTTGGAGCTCATGACATTGCTACCGATTCAGGCAAAGACAAGGATTTAAGATGCTATCACAGTGCGATTTGGAACTTGAAAACTGACCAAAAACGTCACTTTTTTACGTTAAACAGTAGTCGCGGCAGGCTATATGACGGAGGAAAACCGGGCTACATAAAGATGGCATGATTCCTGCTGAAAATTCAGGCAGTCACCAGGTATGGAGCCAATAGATAATGAGGAGTGGAGCGTCTGGTTTTACCCTGATCGAGTTGATGATCGTGGTGGCGATTATCGGTATTCTGGCCGCGATAGCAATACCGGCGTATCAAGACTACGTGATTCGTTCAAAAGTGGCCGAGGGCTTGACTTTCATTGATCATGCCAAAACCACGGTCAGCGAGTCTTATCTGGCAAATAATGCATGGCCGGCCAATAATGCTAGTGCTGGAATGCCCAGTGTGCTGGCGGGAAATTATGTCAGCAATGTTCAAATCGCTCTTAGTAGCGGGGTGAGCATGATTACAGCCACATTTCAAGCCAGCGCCGTGCCAGGTTTGAGTGTGGTCTTTACTCCAAGTCTAGCAAGTAGCGGCGCGGTGCTGTGGAGTTGTTCGGGGCAAGGGCAGAACATGCAATACCTGCCGTCTTCTTGTCGTTAGAGTATTATTTCTGGAGATTTGTATGAGCAAAAGTGTGCAACAGGGCTTTACCCTGATCGAGTTGATGATTGTGGTGGCAATCATTGGTATTTTGGCGGCGATTGCAATTCCTGCATATCAGGATTATACGATCCGAGCCAAAGTTAGTGAAGGCTTGGCCGCCGTTGCCGCAGCTAAAACATCCATTTCCGAAATGGCGATTTCGAATGGTGTTATGCCAGTGAATGCATCTGGTAATGCTGCCTTTACTTCTCCCACAACTAAGTATGTTACCTCAGTTGGTTATGCACAAACCAGTAATACAGTAGGGGTGTTGACGGTTGTTATGACCGCCTCCAGCTTGGGTGGCAATGTAACCAGTACGGCTAATCAGTTTTCTTTGACCGGGACATTGGCTAGTGGGACGGTGACCTGGGTATGTGGTGCTGCGGCATCTGCGACGATACCAACCCAGTATCTCCCAGCGAACTGCAGGTAAAAATTATATTTAGAATTAATGGGGCCCCACTAGGGGGCCTTTCGATTTTTAGGCTGATATGATTATCAATCGCGCTGGGGTGTTTGGTGGTATTTTATCGCTTGCCATTGTTTTGCCATTGCTGAGCTTTGTTCGATTTTATCCATTGCCAGATTGGATTTCCAGCGCCATTGCCTTGGTTTTTGTTTGCGCTGGGATTCTGCTTGCATTGTTCCAGCGGGTAGACGGACAACTATCAATTGCCTCGATAGGAGTGCTGGCATTTGCTATTTACTGTTTGCTGCAAGTCAATGTGGATGGGGCTACATTTGGTTTGATTTTTTTATTGTTTTTTGTTTTGTTGCTTTATTTGCCCCATTATGCAGAGATGGATTTTCAAGTCTTTATTGCTGTGTTGGCTGGTAGTCTGCTTTTGGCTGCGCTGGTACAGTGTGTTTTAGGTTGGATTCAGTTGCTGGGTTTGGCGCCGAGCATGCATGGCTTTGTTTTATTTGAAAGAAGTAATCCGGTAGGCTATGTGTTCGGAAATATTGGTCAGAAAAATCTATATGCCGATTTTTTGATGTGGGGTGTGATTTCGGCTTGCTACCTCTTTGCTATTGGAAGGTTGAATAAAGCGCTATTAGGCTTGTGTCTGATAATTTTAGCACTCATGGTTGCTTGGTCGGGGTCGAGGTTGCCATTGGCCTATGTAGCGGGTTTGGTTCTGCTGGGCTGGTTTTGGTTGCATAAGGCTAAAGAAAATGTTGTGGTACGCCGCATGGTGGCGGCCGTGATTGGTTTTGTCATCTTGTCTGTCTTCGTGCAGTTTTTTAGCCATAGCCTGATTCAGATATTGCATTACTTGGGCTTGAATATTGAGGCGCAGAGCGGCTCGGAGCGAATATTGGATGGGGGCTTCGGTGCTCGGCGCCGTATCGAATGGACCAAAGCATGGGATATTTTCAAGGTACACCCATGGTTCGGAGTGGGGTTTGGTGGATTCTCCGCCTTGTCGACTCAGATGGAGGTCTATGCCGGTCTACCTAAGATGCCGGAGAGCTGGTTGTTTACACACAGCCATAATCTAGTATTTCAACTGTTGGCGGAAACTGGACTGGTGGGAACCGCCATTGCGATTATCGGGGTGCTGGTGCCAGTTTGCAGGTTTTTGCGTAGAGGCGAACAAACTGCGGAAAATCTGCTCTTACTTAGCGTGACGATGGTGATATTGGTCCACAGTATGTTCGAATACCCATTATGGTATTTGCCTTATTTGTTAATGCTATGTATCGCTTGTACACTCGCACCGGGCAGACGTTACGCGCCGCCGGCGAGGGCTAGTATGCTCAAAGCAGTCTCAGTTGCTGCTGTTGTTATCTGTGTGTGCTATCTCGCTGCCGGAATGATGGTTTTCTCTATGCTGGTCCGTTATAGTGTGCCTGCGGCATCGCCCCAGGCCAGAGAGCTGGCGATCAAAGAATTAGGTTCGGTGCCTAATTTCCCGCTTTGGTCCTGGGATGTCGATATGGCCTTGGCCAATTACATTGAGCCCAGCAAGGAGCAATTGCCAATCAAGTTGCAGTTTTTTGAACGCTTAGCCAGCTACCGGCCTTATCCATCGGTACTAGTGAAGCTGAGTGTACTGCAGGCTTTGAACCAGCAACCTAAGCAGGCAGAGGCAACACTGCGTGTTGCGATTGCCAATTATCCGGATTACGCCCCCCGCTTCGTGCCGATGCTCACTTCTCATCCAGAGTCGGAGGTTGCCCCGTTGCGAAGTAGGTTGTTAGTTGCAGCGGAGGCCTATGGGAAACTCGTGCCGAACATGGAGCAGGCTCGGCTTGCCGCAGTGATGACGGCTGCGGAGCCGGTTCGTCGGAAGCCGCTGTTTTGATGATGCGGCGTTTGAGCTTGCCTCGCCATCAGGTATGCTTCGGCTTTGACTCTGCAAGATTGTTTCTAGCCGCATGACCTTTCGAACCCTGACTTCCCGTTTGGCGATGCTGGCCTTGTGCCTGATCGCCATCTTGCCTTTCGCCTCGCGCATCCATTATGTGCCGCTGCCGCAGTGGTTTGGCGAGATCAATGTGGTCTGGCTGCTGTTGGCCGCCGCGGCGTTCCTGCTGCCCAGCGGCGGCTTGTTCCGGCAGTTGCCGCGAGCGGCTTGGTGGTGCTTGGCTTTGGCCGCTATCTGGGCGCTGCAGCCATACTGGCTTGCCCTGTTGTTTCCCGGCATGAACTACGCGGTGGCGCTGGCGTGGCTGGCGGCGGCATTATTGGCCGCGGTCACGGCGTCCTTGCGCGAGGAGTTGGGCGAGCGGAGCTTTGCGGTGTGGCTGGCTTGGGGCTTGCTCGCTGGCGGCTTGGTGCAGGCAGCGATCGGAGTGGCCCAGCTTACCGGTTATGCCGCCGACCTGGGCTTGTTCTACGATGGCGCGCATCCGACGACGAATATTTTCGGCCATATCGGCCAGCGCAATCAGTATGCGCACTATCTGATGTGGTCGGTGGTGGCCGCCGTTTATTTGTACGCGGCGGGCAACTTGCCGCGCTGGGGGCTGGCCATCCTGATTTTCGGCCTGTCCTTGATGTTGGGATGGGCCGGTTCGCGCACCATACTGCTGTATCTGGTGGCGCTGTCCGTCTTGGCAGGGCTGTGGCACTGGCGCATTGGCAGCGCTGAGTCGCGCCGCATGCTGTGGGCGATGTGGCTGTCGTGCTTGTCAGTGCTGGCGATGCAGTTCGCCTTGCCTTGGTTCAATCACCTATTGTCCTGGTTGACGCATGAGAATCTGCAGAACGCGTCTGGCCTGGCCCGCCTGGCGGCCAATGGCGACGATATGGGCTCGCGCCGCTTCGCGGAAATGCATAAGGCGTGGTTGAGCTTCCGGGCGCATCCGGTCACGGGAGTGGGTTGGTCGCAATTCGCCGCTGAGAGCGTGCGCTTGCAACCCCTGCCACAGTTCGCCGCCGCCGGTTTCAATAGCGGCTTGTTCACCAATTCCCATAATCTGATCTTGCAGTTGCTGGCGGAGATGGGCGGCGTGGTGACGGTATTGATCGTCGCTGGTTTCATCTGGGTGTTGTGGCCGTTCTTCAGTCAGCGCGCCAGCCTGGAAGGTGTGCTGGCGCTGGGTTGTCTGGCCGTGACCTTGACGCACAGCATGCTGGAGTATCCGCTGTGGTATTACTATTTCCTGGCAATGCTGGTGGTGTTCGCGGCGATGGCGCCGCGTGGGCAGCGACAGCTGGCCTGGCCTCTGCGGCTGCCGCTGTTCGCCGCCTTGATCTGGGTGGGCTGGCTCTCGTTCAGCAGTCTGTCCATGTTCTGGGAACTGGTGGGCTTATACACGCCGACCAATGACGCCAAGCGAGATGCCGCGCGGATGGAGCGTCTGATCGAGATCGCCGAGACCCAGCCGCTGTTTGCCTACCATGCCATGTACACGGTGGATGATTACCTGAAAGTAAGTCCGGATCAGTTGGCGCGCAAGCTGACCTTGGAAAATCGCCTGACCGCGTTCCGGCCGTATCCCGAGGTGATGTTGAAACGCGCGCAGCTGGAGATTCTGGCGGGCCAGCAGTCGCAGGCGGAGCAGACGCTGCGGATGACTTTGGCGTCGTTCCCGACTTACGCCGGGGTGTTCCTGGGGACGTTGGACGATGATAATGCCGACTGGGAACCCTTGCGAGAAGTGGCGCGTGACGCTTATGCCAAGCTGTCGGCCAAATACCAGACCATCAACGAGTAGCTCGGTAGCGGGTCGCAAAGAAAAAACCACAGGCAAGCCTGTGGTTTTTTTGTGGGCGCGGGGGGCGGAATCAGCCGTCGATGACGACGCCCTGGCTCAGCGCGGTTTTCATCTTGCTCAGCGCCTTGGCTTCGATCTGGCGGATGCGCTCAGCGGATACACCGAACTCCGCGGCCAATTCGTGCAGCGTGGAGCCGCTGTCGTCGGCCAGCCAGCGAGCTTCGACAATACGGCGGCTGCGCGGGTCCAGCGTGGCCAGCGCCTGCTGCAGTCCTTCGGTTTGCAGGTGGTCGAAAGCGCGACGCTCTAGTTCTTTGGTCGGCTCATTGTGATGGTCGGCCAGCCAGTCAATCGGCGCGTAGCTGTCATCATCGTTGTCGTCCGCCAGTAGCGCGATATCCTGGCCACTCATGCGGGTTTCCATCTCGCGGACTTCTTCCGGCTTGACGCCAAGATCGTCGGCAATCTGGCGAGCCTCGTTTTCCGACAACGCGGAAAAACTGCTCTTCATGCTGCGTAGATTGAAGAACAGCTTGCGCTGCGGCTTGGTGGTGGCGATGCGCACCAAGCGCCAGTTGCGCAGGATGAATTCGTGAATCTCTGCCTTGATCCAGTGCACGGCGAAGGAGAACAGGCGCACGCCACGATCGGGCTCGAAGCGCTTGACCGCCTTCATCAGGCCGATATTGCCTTCCTGGATCAAGTCGGCTTGCTGCAGGCCGTAGCCGGAGTAGCCGCGGGAAATCGATACCACCACGCGCAGGTGCGAAAGCACCAGCTGGCGCGCGGCTTCCAGGTCGTTTTGCTCCTGAAAGCGCGTTGCAAGCTCGTTTTCCTGCTCAGGCGTCAGCATGGGTACGCTGTTAACAGCTTGGATGTATTGCTCCAGGCTGCCGCTGGTGGACGGGACGGGCAAAGCAAATGTTGTGGTCATCTGTATAACTACCTCCTTGGGTAGTGATATGTTAGCACTCGTATATGGAGAGTGCTAGCAATGAAAGGTTCCTGCGTCAATGATTTTTTCTATTGACTCGATAGTAACGCAGTGGCCTTCTAGCGGCGTGAACAGACTGATTAATAGTTGTTGAGCCGCTTACATAGCGGCTCGTCACGGGTTATTTGGGCTCTATCTTGCGCAGGTGGTGATCCGAGGCCAAGCGGGCGCCGAGCATGGCCAGCATTGCCGATGCGGCGATGGCGATGGCGAGTTCAACCGGGCTCAAATTGCGTAATTCGACTCGTTCGCCATAAAGCTGTGCAAAGTCGCGAATCGCCGGGTTGGCCACCGTGGTCAGCCAGGCGGTCAGCCCCCAGGCGGCGAGTCCGGCGAGTATGCCCTGCCACATCGCGTGATACATGAAGGGACGGCGGATGAAGCTGTCCGGCGCGCCTATCAGTTTCGACACTTCGATTTCATCCTGGCGCGCCAGGATCTGCATGCGGATCGCGTTGTTGGTGACCAGGACCAGTGCGATGCCGAGCGCGGCGGCGAGGAACCAGGTCAGATGCTTGCCCATCTCCACCATGCCGTACAGGCGCTTGGCCCAGTCCGCGTCAAACTGGGCTTGCTCCACCATGGGCAGGCCGGAAAGCTCTTTTTGCAGCATCTCCAGTTCGCGCGGCTCCAGCGCCTTTGGCGTGACGACGAAGGCGTCGGGCAGGGGGTTGCTGTCCAGGCCATCGGTCAGGCCCGGCAAGCCATTGCGCTTTTCCATATCGGCCAGCGCGCGGTCCTTGCTGACAAAGCTGTAGCTCTTGACCTTGGGGTGGTGAGTCAAGGTGGAGGTCACCGCGGCCAGATCGGCTTCTTCCGCCGACAACTCCATGAACAAGGTGACTTGAGGCGTGGCGCTCAGCCTCCCCACCCAGTCTTGCACGCTGCTGATGGCAAGGTAGAGAGAGAGTGGCAGCGCCAGCGCCAGCGACAGCATCAGCAGGGTCAGCAGGCTGCCGAATGGTTGGCGCAAAATCTTGAGCAGCGCGAGTTTGGCGCTTTGCCAGTTCAGGTACAGATAGTGTTTCATGCGGCAAATTGTCCTTCCCGCAGCCGGATGATCCGGCGGCCGTAGTCTTCCATCAGGGTTTCGTCGTGAGCGGAGATCAGCACGGTGACGCCGACTTGGTGGAAGGATTTGAACAATTCCATGATGTCCAGCGCATAGGCGCGGTCCAGGTTTGCCGATGGCTCGTCTGCCAGCAGAATACTGGGGCGATGCACCACGGCGCGGGCGATGCACAGGCGCTGCTGCTCGCCGCCGGACAGGCGGATCGGCATGGTTTTTTCCTTGCTGAGCAGGCCCACCTTATCCAGCGCCGCACGCACGCGCTTGGCGGCATCGCGGCGGTCGAAGCCGATGATGTCCAGCGGCAGCATCACATTGTCGAACACGCTGCGGTCGAACAGGATTTTGTGATCCTGGAACACCAGGCCGATATGCTGGCGCACATAGGGAATCTGGCTGGAACGCAGCTTGGACAGGTTCTGGCCGTTGACGATAACGCCGCCGGCGGTGGCCCGCTCAATGCCGGCGACCAGTTTGAGCAAGGTGGACTTGCCCGCGCCGGAGTGGCCGGCGAGAAAGACCATTTCTCCGGTGTCGATGTTGAAGGACAGGTTTTTCAGGGCTTCATTGCCACCGGGGTAGCGCTTGGTAACCTGGTCGAACTGGATCATTATTCTGTTCCCGCTTTAGCTGGTGACGGCATGTGTGAGAGCGCGCAAAGGACTGCGCGTTCAGTCGAACAGCGCGTCGATATAGTCCTTGGCCTTGAACGGGCGCAGGTCGTCTATGCTTTCGCCGATGCCGACGAAGCGCAAGGGAACCGGGCGCTGCTTGGCGATGGCGGCGATCACGCCGCCCTTGGCGGTGCCGTCCAGCTTGCTCAAGATCAGACCGGTCAGGCCCAGCGCATCGTCGAAGGCCTTGACCTGATTGATCGCGTTCTGGCCGATATTGGCGTCAAGCACCAGAATGATTTCGTGCGGGGCTTCCGGCAGCGCTTTCTGGATCACCCGCTTCACCTTGCGGATTTCCTCCATCAGGTGCAGTTGGGTGGGCAAGCGGCCAGCGGTGTCGGCCAGTACAATGTCGATGCCGCGGGCGATGGCTGCCTGAATCGCGTCATAGCAGACGGCGGCGGAGTCGCCGCCTTGCTGGGCGATCACGGTGACATTGTTGCGCTCGCCCCAGGCCATCAATTGCTCGCGGGCGGCGGCGCGGAAAGTATCGCCGGCGGCGAGCAGCACGCTCTTGCCCTGGCTCTGGTAGTACTTGGCCAGCTTGCCTATCGATGTGGTCTTGCCGGCTCCGTTGACGCCGGCCATCATGATGACGAAAGGCTTCTTGCCGTTGACGTCCAGGCCTTGCTCGAGCGGTGAGATCAAGTCGCTCAGCGATTCCTTCAGCGCGCCTTTCAGTTCGGCGGAGTCTTTCAGTCCTTTCAGCGAGACGCGTTCGCGCACATCGCCGAGCAGATGGTTGGTCGCGTCCACGCCCATATCGGCGGTGAGCAACACCGTTTCCAACTCCTCATACAAGTCTTCGTCGATCTTGCCGCCGCCAAACAGGCCGGCCAGGGACTTGCCAAGCTTGTCCCTGGTTTTGGACAGGCCGGCTTTCAGCCGCTCGGTCCAGCTCATCTTTTTCAAGGAGGCAGGTTCGGCCTCGGGGGCGCTGGGCTCCGCGGCGATGGCGATAGGGGCTTGCTCGGCGATAAGTTCGGGAGCGACCGGGGCGGGCTCTGGAGCCAAGGGCTCGGCATGTGCTTGCGGCGCCGGGGACTCCATTGCCTCAATCGGGGCGAGCTTCACCGTGCTATCGGTTTGCGCCTCCGTCGGCTGCGTGGGTTCGGATTTGGTTTTTCTTTTGAAGAAGCTAAACATGCGTTAAGGCCGGCTGAATTCGGTAAATGGCTAAATTGTATCCTCAAATGAGATGGCTTACCCAATTGTTGCTGCCAGGTGGCGACGAACGAGAAAATCCGGAATCTATATATAAGGAATAAACTGCCTACTGTGACATCGTGTGCGACAGATGGTGGCGGGTTTGCGCAACAATGAGGCGCGTCGGCGCGTATCGGGGTACACTCAGCCCCTTGTTTTTTGGGCAGGGCATTATGAGTCAGTCGCGTAACACGGTCAGAATCATCGGTGGCGAGTATCGACGCCGTCTGCTGCCATTTCCTGACGCTCAGGGTTTACGGCCAACGCCGGACCGGGTGAGGGAAACGCTGTTTAACTGGTTGGGGCAGCAGCTATACGGCAAATCCTGCCTGGATCTGTTCGCCGGCAGCGGCGCCCTGGGCTTCGAGGCGGCGTCGCGCGAAGCGCATCGGGTGGTGATGGTGGAGAAATCCCGCGTCGTGGCCGAATCCTTGAAAGCCAATCGGCAATTATTGTCCGCGATGGCGATAGACGTGGCGCCGCAGGAGGCCCTGGCTTATCTGAAAGCTTGCCGCGAGCGTTTCGATGTCGTCTTCGTCGATCCGCCGTTCGATTCCGACCTACTGGAGCAGGTGCTGCCGTTGTTGCCGCCGATGCTGAGCGAGGACGGCGTGGTATATGTCGAGGCACGGCGCTGGCCGGAAGCATTGCCGGGCTGGGAAGTGTTGAAACAGGCCAAGGCCGGGCAGGTGCACTACGGCCTGCTGCGCCGGGCGGCGGAGCCCGGTTGAGCCAGTATCCGCAGGCGGGCTCATAAATATATAACGGGGCGAGCTTGCGAGCCCGACTGTCGGGTGACAAAATTCATGATGTGGAATACTTGAGGAATTTACTATGTCTTTGATGATTACCGACGAATGCATCAACTGCGACGTCTGTGAGCCGGAGTGCCCGAACAATGCGATCTCGCAGGGCGAAGAGATCTACCAGATCGATCCCAATCTGTGCACTCAGTGCGTAGGTCACTACGATGAGCCGCAATGTCAGCAAGTCTGTCCGGTGGATTGCATCCCGCTGGATCCGGCCCATCCGGAGACGCAGGATCAGCTGCATCAGAAATATTTGAAAATCTCTGGGCAGGCGTAAACGCTAAGCTCATGAATTCATTGAGATCGCCCTGGCAGAGTCAGGGCGTTTTCGTTTTTTGCGTAAAATAATTAGAAAAAAGCGCAAAAAGCTGTTGACGGTGTTCAGAGCTATCTATATTATTCGGGTCTCTTTCAGGAGGGATTCCCGAGCGGTCAAAGGGATCAGACTGTAAATCTGACGGCTCTGCCTTCGAAGGTTCGAATCCTTCCTCCTCCACCAAGTTTTTGTTGCGGTTAGCGATGTCCGGTTCTGAAGTTTGGGCGTCGTGGGTGAAAAATCGAACGCGGGTGTAGCTCAATGGTAGAGCTGAAGCCTTCCAAGCTTAAGACGAGGGTTCG
>NZ_JAYSGF010000019.1:0-83840 GCF_041912965.1 Chromobacterium sp.
TGTCTGCTGAGGAGGCGAACTATACGTCACGGCCCCAGACCCGTCAACACCTTTCGCGATAAAAACCGTAACAAAAGCAGGCCGCGCACCCCAAGCCATTGATACGGCAACGGATATCCACAAAGGGTATTTGATAAACCCCCGTCACAGCCCCGCCGCGCCTAGCAAAACGGGCCGGAGATAGACTCCGGCCCGTGGCTTCAAACGGTGTAAACCGCCCTATTCCTTCTTCACATCCAGCAATTCCTGCAGCTGATTCAGCGTGGAGCCGTCCTTGACCACGTGCTGCAGCCATTCTTCCAGGCTCATCTCGGCCCAGCGCGCCGCCCGCTCGGCCAGTAAGGCCACCGGGCTGTGCGGTTCGTTATGGCGGAAGTAGCGGGCGACTTCGCTCAGCATCTGCACCGCTTCCTGGCGGCTGCGGATCTGCCCGTTGAAGGAGATGGGGGCGGCGGCGACCGGCGCCGGCGCGCTGTGGCTTTGAGTCACGGCTTTTCTTTCCTCGCTGACTTGAACGGGCGCCGGCGCGACGCCGGCGGGCGCGGTTTGCTGGCGGTAGCGCAGCACCAGATCCTGGCAGGCGTAAATGCCGTTGCGGATTTCCGCCAGGCTGGGCGCCTCGTCAGCAAAGCGCTGGTCCACTTGCGCATCCAGCGCTTCGTAGCGGCTCAAGGCCGCCACCAGGTTTTCCGCCAGACCCTGGAACCAGACGTGGCCGGACTGGGTAGCGCTCTTTTCGAATTCATCGCCGGAGAGCTTGCCTTCGGCGATGGCGGCGGCCTTGGCGTCCGCGTCCTTCAGCCCCAGGTTCTCGACTTCGCGCGATTGCTGCCAATCGTTCCAACCGTAGCCGCCGAAATCCGGCTTCAGCAACGGCACGCTGCGGATGGCGATGCCCAGTTGCTGGTTCAGCCACTCCAGTTTGCCGACGCGCTCGTCCAGATCGTGCGGGTCCAGCTCCGGATAACCGTTTTCCCAGTATTGAGCCAGCCAGCCGTCCAGCACGGCCAGGCCCAGCGCCAGCCCGTGAATGCCGTTGACCTGAACCTGGGCCTCGGCGTACCAGGCCAGCAGTTGCAGGTCCTTGCTGTTTTGCGTCAGCGCCTGTTCACACAGGCGGATGACCTTGGGCCATTCCGCCACCTTGAGCGTCTGCTCCCAATCCCCTTGCGACAGGCCGGGGTCGTCGCTGCGGCGGGCTTCGCGAATCTGGTCGAAGAGCGTGGAATAGGCCAGGTCCTCGCCCGCCGGCGCGGCGCCGGGAATGGGGGCCAGCAGCTGCTCCACGTGTTGATCTATGTTTTCCATGCTTGCTCAGCTTCTATATATAGGTGTGGCCGGTTCAGCCTTTGCCGACTTCCGGCATGGTGGAAATCAGCGCGGCGCCGCAACTGACCTTGTGTCCTTCCAGCGCCACCGGCTTGCCGCCGACCAGCCAGCTGGAATCGCCTTCCACGATGGTGCAGTTGACGTGGCCCTGCTGCGGGCAGGTGACGGCGTCTCCCAGGCAGGCGACCTTCTTGCCGAACAGGGTAGTGCTGGATGCGGCGCTGACGACGGCGCCGCCATGATCGGTGGGGTCGCCCAGTCGAATCACGCGTTTCATGCTGCAGTCTCCTTGCGCGGCGGCCTGGCCATGGCCAGCGCCACCTGCTCATGGCTAAATTGGGTGAGGATGGCCGGCGCGGCCAATCGCGCGCTGTGGCTGACGGCGATGGCCGTCAGCATGGCGCTGGCGGCGACGCCGACGTCGCCCCAGTCGCGCGCCAGATTGCTGGCTTCATCGACCGGATGCAGTTCCACGCCGTGCCGGCTCAGCGCGCTGGCGATGGCGGCCAGGCGCACGCCGCCGACATTGACGTCGCCGCCGTTGTGCGCCAGCCAGGCCAGGCTGGCGGCCTGGTCATTCTCCGGCTTGGCGTCCTCTGGGCTGAACGGGTAGTCCAGCAACGCCGCGTTGACCAGGGCGTTGTCCAGCACCGGCTGCAGCTGGCGCGCCAATTGCAGCGCGCGCTCCTGCTGCAATGCGACCGAGCTGGACTGGCCAAGCTGGGCCAGCACCGGCAGTTCGGCCAAACCGGCCTGGTGGCGGCCCGGCACCAGGCCCCAGCTGCCGCCGGAGCGGCTGAAATCTTTTTCCCAATACGGCTGGTAGGGATCGGCGCCTTCGGCCACGGTGACGGCGACACCCTGCTCCGGCTCCGGCAGTTGCTCGCGCAGCATCAGCAGCACCGCCACCGCCAACCCCGGCTTGCCCAGCCAGCGTTGACGCTCTGCCGCCGCCGTGTCTCCTTCGTCACCGTCGTCGGCGCCTTGCAGCGCCAGCGGCGCATCGGCGCCGAGCACCAACACGCCCGGCAGTTCCGGCTCTTGCTGCAATAGCTGCCGCGCCCGGTCCGCCACCGTGCCGGTGCCGGCGCCGGCCAGGAAACGCGCGTCCGGCGCCGGCCAGTCCTCATCGACCTGCCCCGCCATCATGGCTTCCAGCTGCCACTCCTTGACCGCGGCGATCTGCTCGATGCCGGACGGGCCGGGCACCACTTCCATCAGCAGCGGCAGCCAGGCCGCGCCGGGCGCGGCGGCGTAGAGCTGGCTCAGCGCTTCGACCACGTGCGGCCGCAGCGCGGCCAGCACATCGTCGGCGTCACCGCAGGCATCGGCCTTGTCCACGCTGGACCACAGGCAGCCGTCCGGCGCCTCCGCCAGCCAGAAGGGTTCGTCCTCGGCCGGCGTGGCGCAAGCCCATAACCAGCGGCACTCCACCACCGCCTGGCGTTCGCGCAGCTCGGCCAGATGGCGTTCGCGCGCGGCGTCGCGCGCCGCCTGGTGCTCGGCGTCGGCCGCGGCGGCTTGCTCGGCCTCGGCCTGCTTGGCACGTTTTTCCTTCAAATAGCCCCACAGCTTGACGCCGGCGCTGAGCAGCATCGGCGGCCCCAGATGCAGCAGCAGGATGGCCGACGGGCTGATGCGCTGCCAGCTTTGCGGCAACACCAGCCACAGCAGCCCCCACCAGGCGACGGTGCTGACCCCGAACAGGCCCAACATTCTCCACATGCGCGCGACTCCTTAGCTCAGCCGCACTTTGACCTGCTCGCCCTTCAGCGAGACGGCGATCTTCTTCACCGGCTTGCCGCTGGCCATGCGCGCCAGCAAGTCGCTGGAGATCTGCGCCAGCAGGGTGCGGGTCAGGATGGCGTCGGCGTTGCGCGCGCCGCTGTCCACGTCCAGGCAGCGCGCCGCCATCTGCTCGGCCAGTTCCTCCGGGAACTCGACCTGGGCGCCGTGGTTGTCGGCGATGCGCTGGCGGATCTTGTTCAGCTTAAGGCCGACGATGGCGCGCAGCACCTCGTCGCTGATCGGCAGATAGGGCACGATGGTCAGGCGGCCGAGGAAGGCCGGCTTGAACACGTTCTGCAGCGTGGGGCGCAGAATCTCCACCAGGTCTTCCGGCGTCGGATCGCGGGTTTCGCCCTCGACGGTGACGCCGTGCTCGCAGGCGCGCATCACCAGGTCGGTGCCGGCATTGGAGGTCAGCAGGATGATGGTGTTCTTGAAGTCGACTTCGCGGCCTTCGCTGTCTTCCAGCAGGCCTTTGTCGAAGACCTGGAAGAACAGCTCCAGCACGTCGGGGTGGGCTTTTTCCACCTCGTCCAGCAGCACCACCGAGTAGGGCTTGCGCCGCACCGCCTCGGTCAGCACCCCGCCCTCGCCGTAGCCCACATAGCCCGGCGGCGAGCCCTTGAGGCCGGAGACGCTGTGCGCTTCCTGGTATTCCGACATATTGATGGTGATCAGATTGCGCTCGCCGCCGTACAAGGCCTCGGCCAGCGCCAGCGCGGTTTCGGTCTTGCCTACGCCGGACGGGCCCACCAGCAGGAACACGCCCTTGGGCTTGCCCGGGTCTTCCAGATTGGCCTTGGCGATCTGCACCCGCTCGGCGATCTGCTCCAGCGCGTGATCCTGGCCGATGACGCGCGCGCCCAGCAGCGAGGCCAGCTTCTGCACCTGTTCCAGCTCATTGCTGACCATGCGACCCAGCGGGATGCCGGTCCAGCCGGAGATCACGTCGGCGATCACGCTCTCATCCACGCACTCGAAGGCCAGCGGCTGCAGCTTCTGCAATTCGCGCAGCGCCTTGCGCTTGGTCTGCAGCGGGCTCGGCTTCTTGCCCTTGACCGGCTTGGCCTCGGCCTGCCGCTGTTTGAGCTCGTCGATTTCCGCGACCAGCTTTTGCTGCTCGTCCCAGGCGGTGTGCAATTGCTCCAGGTCCGCCCGCAGTTCGGCGCGCTGGGCTTCCAGCTCGGCGATGCGCTCGGCGTGGCCTTCTTCGCGCTGCAGCGCGCTAATTTCACGGTCGATATTGTCTATCAGCACCGACACGTCCTCGATCGGCCCCGGCTTGCCGGCGCGCGACAGCGCGACGCGGGCGCAGGCAGTGTCCAGCACGCTGATGGCCTTGTCCGGCAACTGGCGGCCGGCGATATAGCGGCTGGACAGGTGCACGGCGGCGGCCACCGCCTCGTTGAGGATTTCCACCTTGTGGTGCTCGGCCATCGCCAGGGTCAGGCCGCGCACCATCTGCACGGCGATTTCCGGCGCCGGCTCTTCCACCTTCACCACTTGGAAGCGGCGCGCCAGCGCGGCGTCCTTTTCGAAGTACTTCTTATACTCGGCCCAGGTCGTTGCCGCGATGGTGCGCAATTCGCCGCGCGCCAGCGCCGGTTTCAGCAGGTTGGCCGCGTCGTTCTGGCCGGCCGCGCCGCCGGCGCCGATCAGGGTGTGAGCCTCGTCGATGAACAGGATGATGGGCACCGGGCTGGCCTTGACCTCGTCTATCACCTGGCGCAGGCGGTTTTCGAACTCGCCCTTGACGCTGGCGCCGGCTTGCAGCAAGCCCAGGTCCAAGGTGCGCAAGGTGACGCCGGCCAGCACCGGCGGCACTTCGCCGTGCACGATCTTGCGCGCCAGGCCTTCCACCACCGCGGTCTTGCCCACGCCCGGCTCGCCGGTGAGGATGGGGTTGTTCTGCCGGCGGCGCATCAGGATGTCTATCATCTGACGGATTTCAACATCACGGCCCAGGATGGGGTCGATCTTGCCGGCCTTGGCCTGGGCGGTCAGGTCTATGGTGTATTTGTCCAGCGCCGGGCTGCCGCGCTTGCCGGCCACGGGCGCGGCCATCGTCGGTTCCACGCCGGCCTCGACCGCCGGCGCGTTGGCCGAGGCCTCGCCGCCGTGCTGACGCAAGGCGGCGTAAGCGCCTTGCAAGCGGCCGGCATCCTGGCGCGCCAGCGCGGCGGAGCCGGATTGCAGCGCGCCGCGCAGCGCCTCGTCCTGCCACAGCGCCAGCAGCAGGTCCAAGGTGGACACATCGTCCTGGCCTTGTTCCGCGCTGGCCAGCAGCCAGGCCTTTTCCAGCCACTTGGGCAGCCAGGCGGACAGCACCGGGTTGCGGGTATTGCCGCTGCGGAAGGCGTCCAGCGCCGCTTCCAGCTCGCGCTCGATGCGCGGCAGGTCCGCGCCCAGCGCGTGCAGCGCCGCCAGCGCGGCGTTGTTGTCCTGGTCGAACATCGCCAGCAGCGCGTGTTCGATCTCGATTTCGAAATGAGTGCGCGCCAGCGCGCGGCTGGCCGCCTGCTCAATCGCCTGGCGGGCGGTGGGAGTCAGTCTGTCGATCAGGGCTTTCAGGGATACGGACATATCGTTCCAATACGCTCAAAATGAAAAATCAGTTTCGCCGGCGCCGCTCAATGCAGCAGCGCGTAGCGCATGTCTTCAGGGTCCCGCCGCTGCGGGCCCAGCCAGCAATTGCCGCCCAGCCGCAAATCCACCGGGCCGCCCAGCTGCGACGGCGGCACGTCGCGCTTGTCCAGCACCAGGCTGACGTCGGCCGCCAGATTGTGGCCGACGGCGAATTGCAGCAGCGCCTGCAAGGCCTGCGCGCCGGGGCCGCCCGGCAGCAGCGCTTCGAACTGGGCGCGGCGCATGCTGCCCAGCCGCAGCTGCAGCTTGGTCTGGCGGTCCCAGACCCGGGCGCCGGCGAACAAGGACACGCCCAGTTCGCTATCGCTGGCGCCCAGCCGGCTTTGTTCCGTCGCCGGCACCTTCATCCACTGGCCGACGAATTGCTCCAGCGCTGCGTCGACGCCGAAGAAACCCTGGATCAGGGTTTCCAGCGCCTGCGCCGACAAGGGCTTCTGGCTGAGCAGGCCGGCGTAATAGATGAACAGGTTTTCATCCAGCTGCGCGTCCGGCCCCATCTGCTTGCGCAATTGAGACAAGCCCAGGCCGCCCAGGTCCAGCAGATTGCGGGTGAAGCCGTCGCGCTCGCCGGCCTCCACTTCCAGCCAATAACGGTATTTGCGCCAGGCGCCGAAGAACAAGGCGGTGGCGCGATGGCTGAAGATGTCCAGGAAGGCGTGCAGCGAGCCATCCTTATACTGCTGGCGTCGCTCCAGCAACAGCTCGGTATAACTGGTGGGCAGAGCGCCGCTGGGGCCGGTCAGCCCGATGAAGCTGACCGTCATCTCGTCGGTGGCGTCGGCCTGCTCCGGCTCCCTGGCCGGCTGATAGCGGCACAGCTCGCTGGGCGGGAAGGACAGCGAGGCCAGCGAGCGGAAGCGCAGGCTGGCCGGCAGCCGGCCGCGGCGCTCGCCGCGCTTGCGCGTGGCCAGGCCGAGGATGCGCACCGCCTGGAAAAAACCGAACTGGCTGGCGTCGCGCGCCAGTTCCTGCTTCAGATCGCGCGGCTTGCGCTGGGCCGCGGCCCGCATCGCCCTATCATTGGCGCTCATGATCCACCTCCGGCCGGCTGCGGCGACGCATCGCCCACAAACCAAACAACAGCCCGGTGATCAGGCTCAGCGCACCGCCCGGCGCGAACAGCAACACGCCATAGCCCGCCATCTGGCCCGATCCGCTCACCAAGCCCCACCAGCCCAGCAACAGCATCGCCAGCGGCAAGCCCAGACACATCACCCAATCCAGCGCCGGGCCACGCTGCCACAAGCCCTCCTCGGAGGACAAGGAGTAATACAGCAATTGGCAAAAGCTGGGCGCCAGCAGCAAAACGATCAAAATTTCCATGGCGTCCTCAAATCACCAAGGCCTCGCCGGCGCGGGCCGGCCATGAAGCCAGCGCCTCGTCCTGCTGCACCGCATGCACCCGCAGCCGGGTAAAACTGTTGGGCGCGCAGTAGAGCGCGAAGAAACGCTCCAGCACCGCGGCGAACAGGTAGACGCTGCCGCCCACGTAGTAATCCGGGTCCAGCGTCAGGCGGATTTCGCTGCCGCGCACGAAGCCGCTGAAATCGCGGCCGGACACCCGGGTCACCGCCGGCTGGCTTTCGATTCCCACCACGCCCTGGATCTGGCGCACATTGACCGGGGAATCGGTCAGGTTGTACAGCGCCAGCATTTCCTGCAGCGCGGCGCAGCCGGAATCGACGATGGACATGTAGTTCAGCGACAGATGCGACACCAGCCGCCATTGCACCGCGCGCCCCAGCGGGCTGCGCTGGCTGGCGCTGGGCTTGCGCAGCAGGCGCACGCGCTTGACCACGGAATGGCCGGGCAGGGAGAAGTCGGTGCGCTGGGTGGATTGGCTGCCGCCAAACGGAATCTGTTCCGGCAGGTCGCGGTTGCTGCACAGCAGCTCCAGGCTCAACACCTCGGTGGCCGGACGCACGGCGTTGAACTCCAGGTCCGCCAAGTGCAGCTCCAGATCCGTGCCCTTGTCGCCCTGCCGCGGCGAGCGTTCACGGCTGGCGTGCCAGTAAAAGCGCGGCGTTTTCTTTTCGCTGCCATGGCGTATCGCGTAGAACGGCGGCACTTCCTCGCTGCTCTCGCCGTCTCCGGATTTTTCCACCCGCACCACGCGCTTGATCTGGATCGCCTCGTAAGCCTGCTGCTTGCGCCCGTCCACCAGCACCGGATAGCTGGCTTTCTGGTGGGTGACGCGTATCGGTTCGCCCGGCTGGGTGAACAGATTAACGATGGGGGTGCAGCCCAGCTTCATGTGCTGGGCCTGCAACTGGGTTTGCAGGCGGTTGTGGCGCTCGCTGTCCGGGTATTGGTCCAATAGCAGGCGCAGCACCAGCTTGTCGCCATCCAGCCGCGCCACCGCCTTGTCCAGCTGCAGCAGATCGACGAACAGGAATTTGTCCGGGTAGCAAAAGTATTCGGTCAGCAGCCGGTAGCCCATGAAGGAGCGCTCGTCGTAATCCAGCAGCCCCTCGTCGCGGCCGAAGCCCACCGCCTTCAGGCTGGCCGCCGGCAGCTTGCGGGTGCGCGCCGGGTCCTCGCTGCCATCGCCCACGCTGACACTCTGCACATTGGACAGCAGCATCTCGTACAGCAGATGCATCAGCGCCGGCTCGCCGTCCAGGAAGAAACGCAGCGATTGCAGGCCGATGGCGTTGAGCGCCAGGCCGCCGTGAGTGTGGAACTCCAGCGTCAGCACCGCCGCAGCCTCCGGCGCCAGCTGGCGCAGATAGGGCGAGCCGCTGGTCAGTTCCAGCTTGGCCTCGGTCAGCGACAGCGGATACAGGTCCACCGGATAGGCGCTGCGGAATTTGCACACCACGCCCTGCATCGCCGGCGCGTGCACCGGCTGGCCGCGCTCCACCCGGTAGCGCTTGGCGATTTCCGGCCGTTGCGGATCGCACTCGAACTGCACGATGGTGGCGGATGGAATCGGCTGCAGATAATGCGGATACAGCACATTGAGGAAGCTGGTGGCCACCTCCGGGTATTCGTCGTCCAGCTTCTTGTGGATACGCGCGGCCAGGAAGGCGAAGGACTCTATCATCCGCTCGGTATGCGGGTCCTCGCACTGGTCGCCTTCCATTTGCAGGCGGCCGGCGATCTTGGGATAGCGGCGCGCGAACTCGCCGGACAGCTGGCGCAGGTGTCCGAGTTCGCGTTCGTAATACGGCAATAAGGATTCAAGCATTAAGGCACACGTGACATCATTGTTATCCGGCCGCGCCGGCGGGCTGGCCCCGGCGCGAAACCGCTATTTCTTGGTTTTGAAATACTTCTCCAGGCCAAAGCTCAACGGCTCGCGCAACAGCAGGCCGCCATCCTCGCCCAGGCCGAAGATCAAGGAGGGAATCGCCGGCCGGCTCAGCCCCAGGTCGTCGACGGCGATGGCCAGCAAGCGGTCCGCCCGGCGCGCGGCCGGCACCTCCAGCCAGGTCCAGGCGTCGGCGCTGCCCTGACGCCGCAAGGCCACGCGGGTCCAGTCGTCGGCCTTGCCGTCCCAATCCAGGATCGCATCGCCGCTGGCGTTGCTGACCGCCTGTCCCAGCGTTTTGCCCGCCGCCTCGAAGCGGACCTCGATGCCGGCCGCCCCGCCCACGCGCGGCTGGCCGACGATGGCGATCAATTGCCTCGCCGTGGCCGGCTGACGCACATTCATTTCCGCATCCGACATCAGGCGGTACTTGGGCGCCTGAGCCGGCAATTGCGCCTCCACCGTCACCAGGCCGTTGCTCACCCGCCAACGGCCCTCCAGATAATAAGCGCGGCTGGCCAACAAGGACCAGGAAGCCTGGCCGTCGGCCTGCAAAGCCAGCTCGGACTCCGTCCGGCTCTCCATACGGTAATGCCCGGCCAATTGCGCCGCCGTCAGCGGACGGTCCAATTTGCGGTAGCGCAACGCGGAGCGCACCGGAATCTCAGGGGCCGGCTTGGGCATCGTCAAGCCGCCGTCCGCCTGGATCTCCAGCTCCGCTTGGCGGAACAGGGGCTGCACCGCGTCGGCGTTGCTCAGCTCGAAACCGGCCGCCCGCTCCGTCCTGCCGGCGGCGTCCACCTCGAACCACTGCCAAGCTTGCCCGGAGCCGGCCAGGCGCAGGCCCACCTTGCGCCACGCTCCCCATGCCTTAGGCTGCCAGGCGATCAGATAGCCCGGCGTCCGGGTGGCCTCGGCCTCCACTTGCCGGCCTTGATCGTCTTCCAGCAGGGCCTCCGTTCCCGCCACGCCCATGCGGCCGGCCGCCAGCACCGCCACCGTCATCATCGCCTCGTCGTAGCGGTCCGCGGCCATGAAGCGGCCGGAGGCATAGGGCAATTGCCGGTAGGCCGGCGCTTCGCCGCCTGCCGCCGCGCGCAGAACGATCCGTCCCCGCCCGCGCGTCCAATCGCCGCGCACCGTGCGCGCGCCGCTTCCCTTGATGAACCATTCAAACTGGCCCGAAGGCAGCAGAACCAGGCTGCTGGGCAGCCAGTCCTCGTCGGCCGGCACATAGGTGCCGGCCGCCTTGTCCGGCGCGGCGGCCTGCGCCGGCGCGCAGAGGCAGCCCAAAAGCAAAGCGGCGCAAACTCTATGTACGGTTTTGCCAGACCTACGGACCACTCTTTCCTCCCGCATCCCATTTCCCATCGCTTTTATCCAAATATTCAACACAGCCGCGCCCAACTATTGCTCCTAGCCCCTATTCAGCTCAGCCGCGCGCTCACAGGATCACGCCATCATCACATCAGGCTGTTGCGCGTCGCGGTTGCGCAAACGGGTCAACAGCACATTGTCGGCGCCGGCATAGACCTTGCGGTAGCGCAGGTAGCCGGCGCCCACCAGGAAAGGCTCCTGCCCCGTGGTCACCCGCACCGGCACTTGTTGCATGCTGCCGGACTCCTCGTAGAGCTTGACCCAGCCCTTTTCCTCCTCGGTCAGGGACTCCTGGTTGCGGCTGCTCATCTTCCTCAGCTCCGCCTGGATTTCCGGCGTTTCCTTGCCGGTCAGACGGAACCAGGCGTAGGAATCATGCACATAGTCGGTAAACAAGCGGCTGGCCGCCGCCGGCAAGTATTTGCCGCCCTCGCCCTTTTCCAATTCCGGCCAGATTTCCTTCAATTCCGCCCAATCCTTGACCACTTTCGGGTCCCAGGTGGGCGGGTAGTAATTCCGCGTCGCGCCCCGTCCCATCTGCACCTTCTCCTCGCGCATCCAACGCCGGAAGTATTCCAGATGCTCGGCCATCTTCTGATTGCCACCCACCAGATCGTTGACGTCGCCGTTGTTGATGCCCTTCAGATTGGGGAAATGCTGGGTCAGCGAGGCATGATCCAGCTTGTCCGCCCAAGTCAGCCGCCAAGCGATGTAAGGCCAATACATATCGCGCAACAAGTCCTTGTACTTGCCTTCCTTGCGCGGTATGGCGGCGAGGAAATCATTGAAGGCCGTGATCAATTTCGGGTCCACCAGCATCCGGTACTGCACCGCCGCCGGCATCTTCTCCGCCTTCAGCGGCACCCCGGCCAGCCGCGCCTTGCGATACATCACCGCCAAGGCGATGCGCGACAGCTTGTCCGAACCCTTGGGGTCCTTGCCGCGCCCCTGCTCCAGAGGCAAATAACCGCCGCCGACATCGGAATGCACACCGGGAAACATGATCTCCTCGGCATTGCCCGGCAGGCCGCCCTGGGTTTCGATGGAATCCAGCGGAAAGCTGCGGCGGATCTCATGCGCGGAAACCAGGTGCACGCAACGCATGCCCATGGGCACCCGCAGCGACTGCTCGGCGTCGGCCCATTCCGCGTGACCGTCGAACAACAGCGTGGAGGACGCCAGGCCCACCGAGGCCACGGTGTCGAACAGGCCCAGAAAGTCGAAATGCACCGGGATGCCACCCAGGGTTTTCTGGCCGCTGTTGCCGGTCATCTCGGCATCCAGCTCGCACATGCGCTGCATCCAGTTGCTGAACGAGCGCGCCTTGGTCGCCCCGCGCGAGAAACCAAACACCGATAGGTAAATGCCGCTGATGCGGCCCTTGTTCATGCAGGCCACTTTGTCGTCCGGGCCGGGCAGATAGGGCTTGATCGCCTTCTGCAAGTCTTGCAAGACCATGCGCAGCTCGTCGAAGGTGCTCCGCCGGCCGGTGCGCATATCACGCTCGCTGATCCAGCCGCCGTTTTTCAGGTTCCAGCCGGTCACCACCATCCGCTTGCTCAGCGTTCGTATTTTCTCGTCCGACACCAGGACGCTGTCCTTGAAATAGCGGTGCACATTGTTGACGGCCTGCATCAGGCCCCAGACGATGCGTTCGTGACCATACAAGGCCATCGCCGCGCCCATAGACGCGTCGCTGCCCTTGCCGCTGTCCTTCACGCTGGAGAAGGGCGTGCCCACCCCCGGCACATAGACCTTGAAGAAATGGGGATAATCCTGCTCCACGTCCGCCCACTGCGGATCATTCGAGATCACGCCCTTGACGCCAAGGCCGGGGTAACAATCATACAGGCGGGCGACGTTGGAAAAGCCGTCGTTGTCCTGGCACAGATTGTAATTATTGCGCGTGCCGTCAAAGAAGAAGCCGAAGAACAAATTGCCGTCGCAGCTGGCGGCTGGGTTTTTGATGGGGGGGAGTTCTCTTTTTTCCCACTTTCTCAAAACCACTTCATCGTCAGCATTGAAAAATTCTTTCCTATTGCACGGATCTGAATCTTTATCAATCAACTTATCACTGATTTTTGTCATGGCTTCCTAAGCTCCATCTGACGGATTTCAGCTTTTATATCATCAATTGTTTCTTTATATTTTTGGGCTTTCTCAGGGCTTTCTTTCGATGCCACTTCTAATTTATCCAATGATCCTTTGAGGATATCGAGATCCCTTTTCCATATCTTCCGCCGAAACTCTAGCGAAGGCCTCGGCCACCCCCTCACCGCCCCCGGCCAATTCGCATTGGGCGGATCGTAGCGGCTGATCACCGCCGCCAGCTTGCCGCCGTCCAGAATCTGCACCCACAGCGTTGCCGGTTCCTCGTAGCGCGGTACATCCAGCTCATGCGTCCGCAGCGGAATCTTTTCGTACGCCCATTCCTGATAGGTCTTGGCCTTGGTGCCCAGCCGGGTCTTCACCACCACCTTCAGCCCCGGACGCCATTGCGTCGGCAAGGACACGCAGCACATGGCGCCGCTGCCCGCATAGGCCGCCACCCGCTCCATCGCCTCCAGTTGTTCCGGATCATCGGCGCGGGCAATGCCCACCACGTCGTAATCCTCATCGGTGTAATTGACCGCGGTCAGCGACACGCCGATCTTGCCCGATCCCAGCGCCGCGCAGCCGCTGGAGGCCAGCACGACAAGTACCAATAAAACCCGGCCTAGCAAACTCATATCATCCTCTCCATGCACATGCCGCGAATACAACGCATTGCCCTTCAAAAAAAACTCAAAATAGAATCATATTGCAATGGCAATCCTAGCAAATATGGAGAAAAACCATCTGATCTCCCCTTCGACTACCCACGAAGCTCCAAGAACCATAAATGCAATGAAATATCATGGTCTTGACCCCATAAGCTTCACTTGCTCTTTTGCCCATTTTGCCGCCTCGGTAAACTCCACCTCTTCTCTAGGATTCTGTCTCGCGGCGTCTTCAAATCGTTTAGCTCTTCGCAAATATTCTGCGGAATCCCTATCCCATCTCATTCTTCGATATTCTAGAGAAGGCCTAGGCCATCCCTTCACCGCTCCCGGCCAATTCGCATGAGGCGGATCATAGCGGCTGACCACCGCCGCCAGCTTGCCGCCGTCCAGAATCTGCACCCACAGCGTTGCCGGTTCCTCGTAGCGCGGTACATCCAGCTCATGCGTCCGCAGCGGAATCTTTTCGTACGCCCATTCCTGATAGGTCTTGGCCTTGGTGCCCAGCCGGGTCTTCACCACCACCTTCAGCCCCGGACGCCATTGCGTCGGCAAGGACACGCAGCACATGGCGCCGCTGCCCGCATAGGCCGCCACCCGCTCCATCGCCTCCAGTTGTTCCGGATCATCGGCGCGGGCAATGCCCACCACGTCGTAATCCTCATCGGTGTAATTGACCGCGCTCAGCGACACGCCGATCTTGTCCGATCCCAGCGCCGCGCAGCCGCTGGAGGCCAGCACGACGAGAACCAATAAAGCCCGGCCTAGCAAACTCATATCATTTTCTCCACAGCAGTACTGCAGATACCTCTCGCATAGCCTCTTAAAATGAAATCCTTATCCCAGCAAAAACGCCATCGACAGCTCAAGCCATGATGAACCGATCTTTTGCCAAGCCTCAAAAGCTTAAACCAGTCAACATTATTTTAAATGGCATCTATGGCTTGTTTTTTTCCATCTTTTGGATTTTATTTTTCAGATATTCTATGTTTTCTCTAAACTCTGTTTCTTTTGTTGGATCGTGCTCAATAGCACCTTCAAGAGACCTCAAGTCACCAAGCAAGATGGCATAATCCCGTGCCCATATTCTCTTCTTAAAGCCCTGCGAAGGCCTAGGCCATCCCTTCACCTCTCCCGGCCAATTCGCATGGGGCGGATCATAGCGGCTGACCACCGCCGCCAGCTTGCCGCCGTCCAGAATCTGCACCCACAGCGTTGCCGGTTCCTCGTAGCGCGGTACATCCAGCTCATGCGTCCGCAGCGGAATCTTTTCGTACGCCCATTCCTGATAGGTCTTGGCCTTGGTGCCCAGCCGGGTCTTCACCACCACCTTCAGCCCCGGACGCCATTGCGTCGGCAAGGACACGCAGCACATGGCGCCGCTGCCCGCATAGGCCGCCACCCGCTCCATCGCCTCCAGTTGTTCCGGATCATCGGCGCGGGCAATGCCCACCACGTCGTAATCCTCATCGGTGTAATTGACCGCGCTCAGCGACACGCCGATCTTGTCCGATCCCAGCGCCGCGCAGCCGCTGGAGGCCAGCACGACGAGAACCAATAAAGCCCGGCCTAGCAAACTCATATCATTCTCTCCATGCCCAGACTTCCACTACAAACCGGACATATTGAAAGATGCCAAACTTTTCATGGCCTAGTGCCCAGTAACTTCAACTCAAATAAAACTGAGTTAATCGCTTTTTGATAGCTTTCCTTTTCCTTGTAATCTGTCTCACGATCCTTCGCATTAACCATTTTCGCTAGCTGCTTTTGAAGTAATAGATTATCCCTATCCCACAACTTACGACGATGCTCTATCGAGGCTCTCGGCCATCCCTTCACCTCTCCCGGCCAATTCGCATGGGGCGGATCATAGCGGCTGACCACCGCCGCCAGCTTGCCGCCGTCCAGAATCTGCACCCACAGCGTTGCCGGTTCCTCGTAGCGCGGTACATCCAGCTCATGCGTCCGCAGCGGAATCTTTTCGTACGCCCATTCCTGATAGGTCTTGGCCTTGGTGCCCAGCCGGGTCTTCACCACCACCTTCAGCCCCGGACGCCATTGCGTCGGCAAGGACACGCAGCACATGGCGCCGCTGCCCGCATAGGCCGCCACCCGCTCCATCGCCTCCAGTTGTTCCGGATCGTCGGCGCGGGTAATGCCCACCACGTCGTAATCCTCGTCGGTGTAATTGACCGCGGTCAGTGACACGCCGGTCTTGTCCGATCCCAGCGCCGCGCAGCCGCTCAGAAGCAAGATAATGAAAAAGGGTAAAAACCATCTACCAATACCCTGAGAACCATCCTCATGGCTCGAACTCACATTAAGAATGCCCGTAAGCGTTCTCACTTCAGCCTATTCTCAAGCTTTAGTATGCTTTTTTTAATATCCGAAATGGCCCAATCCATATTTTTTTTCTGCTCAACACTTAATCCAGGTTTTTTTGATGCATTCTCCATTACAGCCAATAATTCTTTCTCGCGATTCAACTCCAAAATCAATTTTTTATTTTGATACGCAGCACTTGGCCTAGGCCACCCCTTCACCGCCCCCGGCCAATTCGCATGAGGCGGATCATAGCGGCTGACCACCGCCGCCAGCTTGCCGCCGTCCAGAATCTGCACCCACAGCGTTGCCGGTTCCTCGTAGCGCGGTACATCCAGCTCATGCGTCCGCAGCGGAATCTTTTCGTACGCCCATTCCTGATAGGTCTTGGCCTTGGTGCCCAGCCGGGTCTTCACCACCACCTTCAGCCCCGGACGCCATTGCGTCGGCAAGGACACGCAGCACATGGCGCCGCTGCCCGCATAGGCCGCCACCCGCTCCATCGCCTCCAGTTGTTCCGGATCGTCGGCGCGGGCAATGCCCACCACGTCGTAATCCTCATCGGTGTAATTGACCGCGCTCAGCGACACGCCAGTCTTGGCCGGCCCCAGCGCCGCGCAGCCGCTCAGCAACAGGCCGGCGACCAGGCGGAGGCGCGGGGCAAGGTAGCCGATCATGGCGTGGCCGGTTTCTTCTCCAGCTCCAGGTCCATGCCCGCCGCCGGCATCAGGAACAGATACTCGCCGCGCAGCTGATGGCGGCGGCCATTGCTCGCTTCCAGCACGCTGCCCTTGGGCAGACGGAGCAAGGCCATGCCCTCGGCGACCAGCGCTTGCGACTTCACGCCCTTGGCGTCTCCGCCCAGCCAATCGCGCAAGGCCTGGCCGCTGGTTTCCAGCTTGGCCGGCACCGGCTCGCTCCAGCCCAGTTGAGCCGACACCAGGCCATAGTCCTTGCCCAGCTTGACCACGGTCAGCAGCGCGGCGGGTTCGCCGTTGTCGTCGTACACCTGCTGCATCCGTTCATTGGGCAGCAGCGCGTAACGGCCCAGCCAGTCGTCGGCCTGGGCCAGCGCGGGACAAAGCAGGGCCAGCAGCAGCGCGCCGCCTTGCAGAAATTTACGTGCCATCCGTCTCTCCTTTTGCTATCGAAATCAAGCCGGCGCGCGCAGCGCGTCCATGCAGCGCTCGAAACGTTGATCCGGCTCTTCCTGTCCTTCCAGGTCCGCCTGCGACAAGGCCCGCTCCACCACCGGGTAACAGTCCGCCAGCACCTCGGGGGTGATGTAGCGGTGAAAATGCATCTGGTACAAGGTTTCATCCGCTTCGCCAGCGCGGATCAAGGCCAGGGTCTGGGCTTGGTCCAACACCACCTTGTCCGCCGGCGGCAATGCGCGCGTCGGCAACGGCAGGCTATGCCAGCCGCCCGCGCGCGCCGGCAGCAGGCACAAGCTGGCCGGACCGAAGAATTGCCCGCGCTGTTCCGCGTCCTGCACCGCCACGATGTCAGGCAAGCGGCGGGTATCCGGGTAGCGCAGATTGAAATGCAGGTCGTCGGCTTTCACCACGCACCACGGCAGTAGACGCTGCGCGAGTTCGGACAGGCTTTCCGGGCTGAGCCACACGCTGAGCATCGGCATGCCGTCGCAAAACGTCAGCAAGCGCCGCAGCGGCTCGGGGAAGGCCGGGTCGAACTGCGCCAGCAGGGGCGAGGCCGCCATCAGCTCCTTGCCGCCGTCGTCGCTCTGGGTAAACACGCTGAGCCAGGGCAGCCCGCTGGCGCGCAGCCGCCGCAATAGATCCGGGTTCTGCGCGCCGTCCAGCAGCAGATAACTGTTGTGCTCCGGCATCTCCGCCACGGCAGCCAAACACCGCTCCAGCTCCGCCCAATCGAAAGAATGAATATATTTCATCGCTGTACCTGACTGAAGGCGGAGCCGGCCTTGGCGCTGCGCAGCAAACACTCCACGCAGACTTCCTTGGGAAACAAGGGGAACGGCGGATTCATGCTGGCCGGCCCGCTCCAGTCATGGCGCCCGCCCTTGAAGCTGACGGTGCCCGGCGCGTGCAGCTCGATCTTGCCGTCCTTGATCCGCACATAAGCGCCGCCGCTGGTCAGCAGAATCTCCTTCTTGCCATTCCACAGCTGCTGGCCCTTGATGGCGGTGATCTTGACGTCCTGGTCGCCGGTCACTTCGATATTGTCGCTCTGCGCTTGAACCTGCACCTTGCCCTTGGCCGCGATCAGCTTCAGCGCGATCTGATCCTTGACCCCGGCGACGAACAGGCTGATGTGCTGGCCCACATTGTGAATCCAGCGCCGGCCACTGGTCTGGTTAGTGTCGCGCTGCGCCACCAGGTCCAGATTGCTGCCGGCGGCCACGGTCTGGCTTTGCTGGCTCAGGCTGGCGATACCGGCCGGGGCCGATAGCACGATCAGCGGTTGTTGACCGGCTTGGTCCTTGGCGGTTTTGCCGTCCTTGTCGGTGTTGGAACCGGCTTCCCAGGCTTTCAAGGCGGCGGCCTGGTGTTGCAGATGGCCTTCGGTTTTCTTGGCGGCCTTGGCGTTGTCCGGGCCGATTTCCTCCGGCCCGGTTTCCATGGTGTCGGCCTGCTGGCCGCTGGCGGTGTCGCCCAGGCTTTGGCTCAGGGCCAGGGCTGCATCGAGCTGGCTTTGCGCCTGTTCGCGCGCCAGTTGTTTACCGGATGCGCCGTTCTGCGCTTCGGTGCTCAGCAGCAGGCCGTGGCCGGCACGGATCGCGCCGTGATGGTCGGTGCGCAGTTCGAAGCCGTCGCCGCGCGGTTCGGCCTTGCCGTTGCTGCGCGGCTGGGTGAGGAAGCCTTGGTTGAGCTGGGTCTTGCCCGGCTCACTCGATAGCTTGGCGCGCACTTCACCCGGGGTGTCGTCGAACAGCAGTTCGTTGTACTGGCCGCCCTGGTGTTCCTTGGATTTGATGCCGGACAGCGTCTTGTTGGCCGGCAGCGCGCCGGCGCCGCTGAAGTCCGGGGTGGGGTGGCTGCCGTTGTAGAGCACGCCGGTAATCACCGGGCGGTCGATATCGCCTTCGATGAAGTCGACCAACACTTCCTGGCCGATGCGCGGGATGAATTGATGGCCCCAGCCGGCGCCGGCGCTGGGCATCACCACCCGCAGCCAGCAGGAGGATTTATCGTCCATCCCCGCGCCGATGCTGGGGTGTTCGTCCGGCCGCTGCCAGTGGAACTGCACCTTGATGCGGCCGTGCTGGTCGGTGTGGACTTCCTCTCCTTGCGGGCCCACCACGGTGGCGGTCTGCACGCCACGAGACTTGGGCTTGGCCAGTTCGGTATGGGCGTAGGCCGGGGTCAGCGGCACGCCGCGACGCTGGGCGTCGAAGTCGGCGCGGAACGGTTGCGCGTCTTTCTCTCCCGCCAGCGCTTTGAGATCCGCCGGCAGGTTGTTGCGCGCGCTTAAAGTCTGGCGGGTGACCACGAATTCGCGCTGCTCGCTGCTGTCGCCGTCGTGGGCCGGGTGTTCGTCCAGGCGGAACCACTGGCCGGCGGCCAGGCCTCGCACCGAGCCGCCGCCGCTGAACTGTTTGGCCTTGAGGTCATGCGCCTGCTGGCGCAGCTGGGCGTAGTGGCTGAGCTGGTCGGCGTCGCCGGCGTAGTACAGCGATTGCGGGTCGTAGTCGTGCAAGGAGGATTGCAAGGCCTTGCCGTTCTGGCCCTGGTCGATGCGGCTGTCGTCGCCGCTGTGCTGGGTCTGCACCGGCTGGTAGTCGAAGCTGGCCAAGGCCACCGCGCCAGGCACGATCTGGCGCTGCGCATTCCACTCGGTCAGGCCGTCCTCGGCCTCGGTGGCGTCGCTACGGTGGAAGCGCACCCGCTCGACCGTAGCCGGCGGCAGGCTATAGGGGTCGTCGAAGGCGACCAGTTGCACCTGGGGGGTGTCGCCATCGACATGATCGAAACGCCAGGCATAGCCCTCTTCGTGCAACAGCCGCACGATGAAGTCGTAATCGGATTCGCGGTATTGCAGGCAGTAGCTGCGTGGTGAGGCCGGGCCGGTCTTGAACTCCAAGGTCTGCACCCGCGCGAATACCGGGTTGGCTTGCTGATGCTCGGCCAGGATCTGTTTGACGATGTCCGGCACCGACAGGTCCTGGAACACCCGTGAGCTGACGCGATGGCGCAGCAGCGCGAACGGCGGTTCGATGGTCAACTGGTAGCGGCTGAAGCCGCCATCCGAGCCTAGGCTCTGCACCTTGGACACCACGCCGCAGCGCAGGCTCTCCGCGCCGGCGGCATCGAGAATGCCGAGGCGGGCCGGCAGGCCGAGCAGGGTCTTGAGTTCGATCGCGCCGTCCGGGGACAGACACACCAACTGGTAGGCGTAAGGCCGGGACACGCCTTCCTCGCCGGCCAGGCTCAGCGGCAGCAGTTGCTCGGCCGCCACGCTGCCGTCGCCCAGGCTGAGGGTGAGCAGGCGCTGGTCTTGGTTGAAGGCGGAGGCGAAGCTGGCGAGCAGGGTGCTGAGGTCCATGGCGTTTAACTCAAGGTCAAATCAAATCGACTGCGCAATGCGTCAAGCCGCGCCGAGCAAACGGCCGCGGCTTGAGCCGGAGTAATTAGTTGGCGACGATGCGCACCGCGTGCAATTGGCGCTCGGTGTCGTAACGCACGCTGATCTTGCCAGCCGGGATGCCGGCGTCGGTCAGGACTTGCTTGACCGCGATGGCGCGGGTCTGAGCGGCGGCGCGGGCATTGCCGATGTCGCCGCGGTAGCAGTGGCCGCGCACCAGAATGGATTTGGCGGTTTTAAGCTTGGGCAGCAGCAGTTGCAGCTGGGCCTCGCCCACCGGGGACAGCTTGGGGCTCATTTTTTCAAACGGGATCAGGTTGGGGTCTATGGCCATATTGGCGGCCACGGCCTTGTCCAGCGCGGCCTTCTCTTCCGCCGCCTTGATCACGGCGGGGTCCTTGGAGGCTTGTTGAGCGTTAGGATTGGTCTTGCAGCCCGCGAGCGCCAAGCACGCAAGCGCGGCGACCATCAGCAAACGTTTCATAGCATTACTTCCCGAATTGACTTTAAACATGGGCAAAGGGCCTCCCGGAAACCGCTGCGCCAGGCCGGCGCGCGGCGGCTTCCCGGATGCCTAAAACCCGCCTGGGTCACAGGCGGGTTTGCGTTCCAGCAAGGCTGGAGATTAAGCGATCGCCTTGTTGGCGGTCAGGTCCCAACCGGAGCTGACGTTACCGCCGCCGGCGCCATCGGCGCGTTTCTGCTGGGTGTAGGTCCACTTGATCTTGCCGTAAGTGAAGCTCACCTTTTCGCTCGGGAAGCCGTTGTCGTTGGCGGAACCGTGCGGCTCAACCTTGGCGATCAGGACTTGTTCCATCTTGATCTCCATGTACTTCACCTTATCGCCACCGGCACGGCACAGTTCGATGGTGATTTCCTTGATGTGCTGGCCCTTGCAGCAGGCTTCGTAAATCTTCGGGCTGGCCTTGTCCAGGAAGTGGGTGATTTCGTAAGCGGCGTGGTTCACGCGCTCGGCGGTAGCGCCGCCGGCGGAGCTGGCGGTCGCTTGAGCCGGCTGTTCCAGCTTGTGGGCAAAGGATTGGATCTCGATCCAGTCCGCGTGCTTCTCGTCGCTGCTCTCGCCAGGAATGCCATCAATTTTCAGGAATGCATCAAAAGCCATTTACTTCTCCTTAAACAAAGGTCAAAAATCGGAGGGTTCGCCCTCCTATTGCAAAGGATGCCCAAGGCCGCGCGCCCTGCGGGAGCGCGTGGCACCGGGCTCTCCAGCGTTAACCCGCCGGTTGCGGCAGCTCCGCGACCAGACGCAGGGAAATGGTCAATTCATCCAGCTGGAAATGCGGCCGCAGGAAGGCGGCGGCGCGGTAAACGCCCGGCTTGCCCGGCACTTCCACCACGTCGACGCGGGCTTCGCGCAACGGGTATTTGGCCTTGGCTTCCTGGCTGGCGGAGTCGTCCAGCAGCACGTACTGCGCCAACCAGGTATTCAGGAAGTCCTGCACGTTCTGGCGCGAGGCGAAGCTGCCGATCTTGTCGCGCATGATGGATTTCATGTAATGCGCGATGCGCGACACCGCGAAGATGTAGGGCAGCTGAGTGGACAGGCGCGCGTTGGCGTTGGCCGAGTCGGTGTTGTAGGTCTTGGCCTTTTGCACCGACTGGCCGCCGAAGAAGGCCGCGTAGTCGGTGTTCTTGCAGTGCACCAGCGAGATGAAGCCCAGATCGGACAGCAGTTTTTCGGTGCGGTCGGTGATCGCCACCTCGGTCGGGCACTTGAGCGCCACTTCGCCGTCGTCGGTCTTGAAGGTATGGGCCGGCAGGCCTTCCACCAGGCCGCCGCCCTCCACGCCGCGGATGGCGGCCAGCCAGCCGTACTGGGCGAAGGCCGAGGTCAGCCGCGCGGCGTAGGCGTAGGCGGCATTGGTCCACAGGTATTTTTCGTGGGTGCTGCCGTCCACGTTTTCTTCAAAGTCGAATTCCTCCACCGGCACATTGTCGCGGCCGTAGGGCAGGCGGCCCAGCACGTGCGGCAGGACCAGGCCGACGTAGCGGGAGTCTTCCGATTCACGGAAGGATTTCCACTTGGCGTATTCGACGGTGTCGAAGATCTTGGCCAGGTCGCGTGGCTTGCCGATGTCGGTGAAGCTCTCCAGGCCGAACAGGCCGGAGGAGGCGGAGGTGATCAGCGGCGCGTGCGCGGAGGCGGCGACGTGGGACAACTCGTCCAACAGGTAGAAGTCTTCCGGGTGGCGGGTGAATTCGTAATCGCCCACCAGGCCGGCGTAAGGCGCGCCGCCGAAGGTGCCGTATTCTTCTTCGTAGATTTTCTTGAACAGCGCGCTCTGGTCGAATTCCGGCGCCGCCTTGAAGTCCTTGACCAGGTCTTTCTTGGAGGCGTTGAGCACCTTGATCTTGAGCATGGTGCTGGTTTCGGATTCCATCACCAGGTATTTGAGGCCGCGCCAGGAGGCTTCCAGTTTCTGGAAATCCTGCTGGTGCATGATCTCGTTCAACTGCGAGGAGATCAGCGCGTCGATCTCGGCGATGCGCGCGTCTATGCTGGCGGAGAGATCGCGCGATACGCTGACGCTGCCTTCCAGTACTTGGTCGACCAGTTCGCCGATCAGATCGCGGGTATGGCCCTTCTCGCTGTCATTGGTGGCAACGCGGCTTTGCTCGATGATGGAATCGAGCAGGCTGCCGGACGCCGCCGGTGCTGCGGCCGCGCCGGCCTCGAGTTGTTGTTCTGCGCTCATCTATTACTCCCCTGCTTTGTCCGGATGCGCGGCCTGGCTGATTTGCTTCAGCTTTTCGGTATCGCGCACCACTTCATCCAACAATTCTTCCAGCTTGTCGTTGCCCGCCATCTTGTTGCGCAGATCGGCCAGGCGCTTGCGCGCGTCCAGCAGCTGTTTCAGCGGCTCGACCTGGTCCACCACGTTCTGCGGCTCGAAGTCGGCCAGCTCGTTGAAGTTCAGTTCCATCGCCAGCTGGCTGCCGTCTTCCTTCAGTTTGTTGTCCACCTTGATGGTCAGCCGCGGCGCCATGCCTTTCAGCACTTCATCGAAGTTGTCGCGGTCGATCTGGACGAACTTGCGCTCCTTCATCTTGGGCAGCGGCTCCTTGCTGTGGCCGGAGTAATCCCCCAGCACGCCCAGCACGAAGGGCAGTTCCTTGGTTTCGATGGCGTCGCCGATTTCAACGTCGTAGGTGATCTGCACGCGCGGCGGGCGTACCCGCGACAGTTTTTTCTGTGTGCTTTCTTTGGCCATGATGGTTCTCTCTCAAGTTCACAAAGCTCTGGCGCCGCCTGCATTCAACAATTGCCCGCGGCTCCGGTGTTACGCCAATACTCAGGCCACGCTGCGCGACAGGCTGGAAGCCACATCGCTCAACTGAGCCACCGAAATGGACGGATCGTTCAGCCGCCGCCCCAGGATATAGGCCGCCTCGGCATAAGCCTGGTGGTTGCGCCACGGCGCCTGCGGTTCGGCCACGTCGACCACGAAACGCGCGTCCAGTTGCCCGCCCCAACACTGCGCCACGATTTGCTCATTCAGTTCACCTGGCAGCAAGGCCAGGAAACGGCCTTCCGGCCGCCGCATCAGCAGGCATTGCTCCGCCTGGCCTCCCTGGCCGGTGGTGGCGGCCTGGTACAGCGACAGCCAGGTAGCCGCGGCCAGCATGTCTTCGCCGTCGCTGTCCGGCAGCGGCAGCAAGTAGGTTTGCGCCGTCAGGCTGCCCTTGAACTTGCGCAGCAGCTGATGGTGGAAGGTGAAGGCCAGCAGCACGGTTTCCAGGTCCGGCAGGCCGCGTTGGGCCAGCAGCGCGCCCAGCCGGCTGGCCGGGGTCATCGTCATATGCCGCTCCAGCAGTTGCTGCGCCAGCTCGATGTCGGCGCTGGAGGAGGAGCCGAACCACGACTGCTCCTCAAGGAACTGCCGGCAGGCCAGCATTTCCACCGCATTGTCGATGGCGCTGCTCAACTGCTCCTTCAAGCCGGAGAAAAACAGCTCGTTGGCCAGCATCAGCACCGACAGCGGCGGCAGCGGGGTGTCGCATGGCAGCAAGGAGGCCGCCACCAGCGGGTAGTTGCGGCCGCTCTCGTCGCGACTGGGCTGCATCACGCCCAGCGATAGCCACATTTGATCGCGGCTGCGCAACACGAAGCTGGTGGCCGGCGTCGCGCGGTAACGCTCCACCGCCTCCGGCCCGCTCTCCAGCCCCAGCAGGCTCTGGGCCAGCAGCTGGTCCAGTTGGGTGGCCGCCGGATGGGTGGCGTTGATGCGGACAAAATCGCCGCGGCGCGGCAATTTGCCGAAAATGCAAAACTGCGGGGGCGCTTCCTGAGCGCGCTTGAAATTGAACGCCATGACTCGTCTCTCTCCTTACAGCGTCACGCGCTCAGGCAAGGTCAGCTTGTACAGCTTGGTCAGTTGCAGCGGGTTGACGCCACCGACCATGCGGAAATTGAATTTCACCGTTTGCGCGTCGCCATCGGGCTTGCGCAGGTTCCAGGTAAGCTGGGCGGAGTCCGGGCTGTCCTGGCTGACCTTGGCGCTGGACAGCAAGCGCATCAGGCCCATGCGGCCCGGCTGGTTGCCCACCACGCTGCTGGCGCCGCTGTAGGACACCACCTGGATGCGCGCGCCGGCGTTCTGGCCAGTACCCGGCCAGGTGAACGGCTGCCAGGCTTGCGGGCCGTTGCGGTAGCGCAATTCCTGGCCGTCCACCTCGAACACGATCTCGGACAGGCCCGGCGTCGGCGTCGGCTGCAACTCAAAGCGGGTGTTCTCACCGTCCTGCAACTGGGTGTTGGCCAGCGCGGACAGGCTGCTGACGCTGGACAGGAAGGCCGGGTTGAATTTCACCCCCATATTGCCCCAGGCGCGCGGCACCAATTGGTCGCCCTTCTTCTGCACCAGGCCGCTCAGGTATTTGTTGATGAATTTGTCCAGGGTGCCGTCATTGGCTTTGACGAAGCGGCTGATCTCCGCCACCGAGGCGCTGTTGCTGGAATCGGCGAACGGATATTTGCCGGCCAGCTGCTTCCATTGCGGCAGCACCTCATTGGCCCAGGCCTGGTTGATGTCGTTGGCCACCGGGCCCAGCAAGGCGTTGTAAGACTGGGTCAGCGGACGCACCAGCATCGGCCGCACCATTTCGCCGGTTTCCGGCGACACCTGGCTGAGCAGGCTATTGTCGACGAAGGCGGCGGTGTCGCCCAGTTCGGAGCCGGAACCGCTCAGCGTCGCCTGCAGCGCGGCGCGCGCCTGCGGGCCGGGCTCGTCGGTGCTGGAGATGGCGGCCAGCTTGGCCTTCAGCTTGGCCAGTTGGTCCAGATAGGCGTTGATCGGCGGGTTGTCGCCCTTGACCAGCTGCGCGACGCCGGCGAACTGACGGCCCACTTCGCCGTACAGCTTGCCCTTGTCGGCCTGGGCCGGCGCGCTGCCGCCCTTGAGGAATTCAGCAGTCTTTTCCAGCATCGACTGCTTGGCGTTTTCCAGCGAACGGTTCAGCTCGGACGGGTTGTCCCAGGCGGTTTCCATCGCCGCGCGCGCCAGCACCAGCTTGATCGGCGAGTTTTGCTTGTCGGACAGCCGCGCCATCGCCGACGCCGACTGCGCCGGATTGGTGAAGTCGCGAGTGGTGACGCCGATCAGGAATTTCTTCCAGGCCGCCGCGTACTGGGTGCGATACAGGGTTTCCAGCGTGGCTCGGTTTTTCTCCACGTCGCCGTCGCGGCCCAGATTGTCCTGGGTGGACGAGGCCAGCACCCAATCGTCGCTGCGGATCTCGCCCTTGCTGGCTTCGTCGATCGCGCCCTTGACGTAGCCGTTCCAGGCTTCGCGGGTGAAAGCGCCCTCCACCATCTGGCTGCCGGCGATCACGTCCAGATCGCGGTTGTCCAGGATGCGCGCCACGGTCAGCGGCGAGAAACGGGTATTGGCGCGCGCCTTGATTTCATTGAACACCCGCTCCTGCGCGGACAGGCGCTTGAAGGAACCACGCAGCACATCGCGCGCTTCGCCCACCACCTTGGCGTTGTTGTCGATCAAGGGCAGGTCCGCTTCCTTGATCTGGCTGACGTAGAAGGCCACCAGCTTTTCGGCCACCGCCATCACCTCTTCCACCGAATACTGCCCGCGCTGGCTTTCCAGATACGGCCGCCAGTAGCGCGGCAGCTGGTCTATCAGGTGCGCCTCGTCCATGCGCTTCTGCTCATGCAGCATCAGATAGGTTTTCAGCGCGTTGTAGCTGGCGTCCAGCTGCTGCGGATTGCGCTGCGGCGCGGCGGTTTCGCCTTGAGCAGCGGACGCGTCCAGCTTGGCCGTGGTGGCGCGTTGCGGCCAATCCAGCGCGCTCAGCTTGATATTGGGCAGGCCTCCGCGCGGCGCGTGCTTCTTGGGCTTGGGTTTGAACGGCGCCGGAGCGGGCGCCGCCACCGCCGGCTTGGCCGGCTCGCTCACCACCGGCGCCGGGGCCGGCGCTTCGGGCTTCAGCGCCACCAGCGTGGTTTCCAGATTGCGCTGCACCGGGCGCAGCATCACGTCCTTCAGGCCGGCGAAATACTCGCGGCGCAGTTGCGGTTCCAGCTCCTTGCCCTGGTACAGGCCCAGACCGATCTGCCACGGCGCTCCGTTCTTGCGATAGGCCTGCAGTTCTTCCAAACGCTTTTGCAGGATTTGCAGCGAGCGCAGCTTGTCGTACAGCTGACCGCTAGCGGCCAGTTTCTGCGCCTGGGCGCGTTCCGCCTTCACCTCGTCCAGCAGGTGCTGGTTGCCGATGAAGGACCAGGTCCAGAAGCTGGCCAGCGCCGCCAGCGACAACACGCCGGCCGCCATGCCGATCAGGCGCCAGCGGCTGCCGCTGGGCTTGGTCTGGCGCGAAATCAGGTGTTGATCCTGGAACAGCACGTCGCGGAACAGATTGCGCAGGAAGAAGCTATAGGACGCGGGCGCCTGCTTCATGTCCTGACCGCCCTTGTTCAAATCGAACTGACCTTGCACCCGATTGGCGGCGACGATGCGCGGCACGCCTTCTTGCAGCGCGCTGGTGAAATAGAAGCCACGCAGCAGCGGGCGCGCGTGGTAGGGGTCTTCCTCGTGCAAGAGCTTAACGAACTTGACCACCGCCTCTTTCAGGCCGTGGAATTCGATGGGGAAGGCGAAATGGGCGGGCTTGATCTGGTCGCCGCGATACTGGATCAGCTTTTCCTCGCCGGCCTGCACCAGGCCGCGGTACAGCAGTTCAAACTGCTGGCCGGTGACGGTGGCGATGTCGAAGCCGGCGCCTTGATCGGCGCTCAAGGTCGCGCCCCAGACCCGCGCGCGTTCCTCGTCGTCGGCTTCCTGGAAGAACTGGGCGAAGCCGCCCAACAGGTCCAGCTTGGTGAACACCAGATAGATGGGCACCAACAGGCCGAAGGTATTGCACACCTCATGGATGCGCTCGCGGATCTGGCGCGCGTACAAGGTGAAACCTTCGCTATTGTGCTGCGCCAGTTCCGGCAGGCTGATGGCGATCAGGATGCCGTTCACCGGCGCCTTGGCGCGGTGCTTTTTCAGCAGCTTGAGGAATTCCAGCCACTCCACCCGGTCCTCGCTCTGGGTCGCGTAACGGCCGGCGGTGTCCAGCAGCACGCCCTCGGTGGAGAAGAACCAGTCGCAGTTGCGGGTGCCGCCCACGCCCTGGATGCCGCTCTTGTCGCTGAACGGAAAGGTGAGGCCGGATTGCAGGATGGCGGAACTCTTACCCGCCGCCGGGTGGCCGATGATCATGTACCACGGCAGCTCGTACAGCGCGGCGCTGCCGCTGGCGGAACCCAGCTTGGATTTTTTCAGCGTATCGATGGCGCCCAGCAGCCGCTGGCGCAACAGGGTAACCTCGGCGCGCTTGTCGGAACTGGCGTTGATCACCGCCTCGTCCGCCTGCTTGCGCAGCATGCGCTCCAAGAGGCCACCGGCGCGGCGCGCCAGCACCTGGCCCACCAGCAGAGTCAGCACCCAGAACAACATGACGCCGATGATCCAGCCCAAGCGGGCCTCCAGCGACTCCAGGCCCAACCAGGGGCCCAGGAACCAGATCAACGCGATCAGGATCAGGAACCCGATTGCAGAAGCCACTTTGGCGTGACGCAACCAACCTTTCATAAACACCCACCACCTTCTTGTAAGCCGTTATTTTTTGAGCAGGGACTTGAGCGAGCCGGGCCTCTCAATATGCCCGAAGTCCTTGAAGCTCCAGTTACCGCCCCATGTCAGGCCGGCTGCAGCAGCTTCCTCCCCCAGCGCGGTGTAAGCCTGCATCGCCCAGGGGTCACGTTCTGAAATCACTACCTTGCCCGCGCGGATCGGCGCCAGGTCCACCGCCAAGCCGTATTGATGCTTGCTCTGGCCACCCTTGGCCTTGGTCACCAGCGTGGCCTGCCCGGCCAGCGAATCCTGGCGCTCCGGGCTGCGGTAGCCCTCCAGCAGCACCATGGGAAAGCCCCGCGCCTTCATTTTTTCCATCACCCGCAGCACCACCTGCACGAACTCCGGATTCAGCTTGCTCCAGTCGCGGTCGGCATGGCCCAGGCTGGGGCGCTCCGCGATGACATTGACAAAAGCTTCCGGCGGCAGCGGCGGCGGCGGCACCAGTTTTTCTTCCAGCAGCGTTTGTTTGATTCTGATGCCCTGGGCATACTCGGCCGCCTCGAACTCCGGGCTGCGGTGGAAGCGGTTCAGCTTCAGCGTGATCGCCACCGCCAGCGCCACCAGCAGCAGGGACACCACCGGCAGCCACACCCGCCAGTAGCGGGCGGCCACGCCCGGCGCTCCGCTCGACACACGCAAAAAAGCGGCGCTCAATGCCCGCTTTTCATTCGAAAGCGCAGGAGCCGCCGCAGGCGTGTCCGCTACCGGCGCGACGGCCTTTGGAGAGCGCGTTCCCTCCAAGATGCGGGGCTGTCCCAAGAAGAACTTCCAGCCCAGCCACGACAGCAGCGAGACGATGCCAAACACAAGGACTGGCAGGATATAGTTAAAATGCATTTTGACGCAAAACAGTAAATGACATTACAATTTAAATCAATAGCTTGAACGACCCAATCGCGAATTTTGACGCCAATATGCAAATTAAATTGCCAGCTATCATGCATTCCAATTAAACCAAAAATTTGGGATACTTTCGATAGCAGATAGTCACAAATCCAATCGTTAGGAACCGCCGTCATGACGAAAAAACGCCCCCATTGGCAACGCGCAGCAGTCTTGTTTTCCGCCGTTGTCATAGCCACTCTGACCGCTTGTTCCAGCACCAAAAACATAGACATCAAGGCCGAGGGAACCCCCACGCTAAACCGCGACGCCAAAGGAAAACCGCTGTCCGTGGTGGTGCACGTCTACCAGCTGAAAAACCAGCAGGCCTTCAACCGCCTGACCATGGAAGCGCTGGCCAGCGGCAAACCCGAATCCGAGCTCCTGGGCGATAGCCTGATCAGCAGCAAGGAACTGACCTTTTTGCCAGGTGGTAAAGTGACGCTGGATGACGTCACCATTGAAAAAGACGCACAGTTCATCGGTGTCGTCGGTTTCTTCCGCCGTCCGGACCCCAATTTCTGGCGCCTGTTGTATGACGCCGACACCGTCCGTAGCAAGGATCTGAGCTTCCGCGCCGCAGAATGCCACTTGGAAGCCATCAAGCCCAAGGCCTTGACCATGCCCGGCCAGCCCTCCACGCCCAAGGTGGATTGCGCCGCCAGCCGGAACTGAGGCGCCACCGGCCATAGAGCGCGACGCTGAAAATTAACAAAGCCTTTTGCATGACAAGGACAAAGCGCTGCTGCAAAATGTCGCGCATTTTAGCGATCGTGTACACAGTTTGAACAGGGTGTTATTACCGGCTGCGCCCGGCCCCAGACGGGATTTGGCCTTGCCGGGCAAGCCGCCCGCAGCCGCCGCGGCCAAGCCCGGCGAACCCGCTGATGAATTTTCAGCGCCCATTGAATTTGAAATTGCAATCCAGACAAGGTGTATCAGTAATGCAACAAGCCAAACGAGTGCTATGGGGCGAAGGCATGTTCCTGCGCCCGCAGCACTTTCAGCAGCAAGCCCTCTTGCTGGAGCAGCACCTCTCCTCGCGGCAGCAACTGAGCAACCGCCACGCCTGGGGCGTGCAGCAGATCACGCTGGATGAGCAGGCGCTGAAGGGCGGCACCGTCCGCATCGACGCCTTGTCCATCCTGTTTCGCGACGGCACGCTGTACCAGGCGCCGGTCAATGCGCCGCTGCCCTTGTCGCGCGACCTGAACACCTTGCCGCAAGCCGGCATCAAGACCACGCTCTACGCCTGTCTCGCCCATATGCAGCCCTATGGCGGCAATACCCGCAGCGGCGAGGCGATGTCCCGCCCCACCCGCTTCCAGAGCGCCAATGTCGAAGTGGCCGACCTCTACACCCAGGCGCTGGACGCCGACCTGTCCACGCTGGAACTGGACGTGCGGCTGATGATCGAGGAAGAAAACCGCGATGGCTACGACGCCATCCCGCTGTGCCGGCTGGAAAAGGACGCCACCGGCCAATGGAGCCTGGCCGGCGGCTTCATCCCGCCGCTGGTGACGGTGGAAGGCTCGCGCGAAGTCAGCCACATGCTGCGCCGCCTGCTGGACATCCTGCTGGTGAAGAACCAGGCGCTGTCCGGCGGCCAGCGCGAACGCGCCAAGAACGTGATGGAGTACAGCTCCAGCGACATCAGCTCCTTCTGGCTGCTGCACACCGTCAACCGCAACTTCGCCAAGCTGCGCCACCTGTCGCTGGCCAGCCCGCTGCATCCGGAAGAACTCTACCTGGCGCTGGCCGAATTCTGCGGCGAGTTGCAGACCTTCTCCACCCACTACACGCTGTCCGACATCCCGGCCTACCGCCACGACGACCTGCACACCGTGCTGCCGGCGCTGGACGCGCAAATCCGCGAACTGCTGGAAACCGTGATTTCCTCGCGCTACGCCATCATCCCGCTGCACTCGCCCAAGCCGTCCTTCTACATCGGCCGGCTGGAAAGCGACCGCCTGCTGGAAAACGTCGATTACTACCTGTCGGTGCAAAGCGAACTGCCGGCCAGCCAGATCATCGACAGCGTGCCGTTGAAGATGAAGATAGGCGCGCCGGACGACGTGGAAAAAATCCTCAACTCCGCCATGCGCGGCGTGGCGCTCAGCCACGCGGCGCAAACCCCGTCCGCCATTCCGGTGCGGGTGGGCAACCACTATTTCGCGTTGGAGCCGCACGGCGAAATCTTCAGCCGCATGCTGCAATCGCGCAGCATCTGCATCTACATGCCGCAAACGCTCTCCAACCTGACGCTTGAACTGATCGCCGTATTCCGCTGAGACCGCCATGAACCAAACCGCCGCCACCCCTCAAGAACGTCCGCTGGCCGTGGCCGCCGCCGCGGCCCCCACCCTGCGCGAAATGCTGGAAGACGGCATCTACCTGCTGTTCCTGCTCAAGGACGGCAACGCCCCCAGCAGCGCGGTGGAATTCAACCGCCGCGTCGACCAATTCCTGAACCAGTACGAGCGCAATGCGCGCAACTTCGGCAAGGATCAGAACGCCATCAACCACTCCAAGTACGCGTTCTGCGCCTTGATGGACGAAATCATCCTGTCGTCGGAATTCGACATCCGCGACGAATGGGAACGCATGCCGCTGCAACTCCGCCTGTTTGGCGAGCACCTGGCCGGCGAGGGCTTCTTCAACCGCCTGGAACAGCTGCGGCTGGAACCGGCCACCCATATCGAGCCGCTGGAAGTGTTCTATACCTGCCTGCTGCTGGGCTTCCAGGGCAAATACCTGCTGGAAGGCCAGGAAAAACTGGGCTATCTGACCCACAAACTGGGCCAGGAAATCCAGCAAGTGCGCGGCGGCAAGGCCGAGTTCGCGCCCAACTGGCAACTGCCGCAACGCTTCCAGGCCTTTGTGCGCCATGAACTGCCGCTATGGCTGTACTTCGCGCTGCTGGCCGTGGTGGGCGCCGGCATCTTCGTCGCCTACCGCTGGTTGCTGTCCAGCCAGATGCAAAGCATTTTCGGCCTGTAAGCGATGAACCGCCGCCACGCCCAGCTGCTGCCATCGGTTCTGGACCGGCTGTTGGACGATCAGCCGGACAACAGCCATGGCGCCGAAACCATGCTCTACGAGCTGGCGCAGATCAAGCGCTCGCTGGCGCGGGATCTGGAAGCGCTGCTCAACACCCGGCTCGCGCCGGTGCAAGAGCTGTTCGACGCCTACCCGCTGGCCAACGACAGCATGCTGAGCTTCGGCATTCCGGACCTGTCCGGCATCAGCCTGCTCAACCCGCACGACCGCGAACTCTTGCGCGAACAACTGCGCCGCGCCATCGAAGTGCACGAGCCGCGGCTATCCCGCGTGCGCGTCAATCTGGACGCGCCGCGCGAGATGGAGCGCCACCTGCGCTTCCGCGTCGACGCGGTGCTGAAAGTGCACCCGCACCGGCCGCCGGTCACCTTCGACGCCACGCTGCAACTCTCCTCCAACGTATACAAGGTACAAGGCTGACTCAGCCTGACAGCGCCCCATGGACCTCAGCACCCTGCTCGCCAGCTTCGCCTCCGCCTTCAATCAAGACCAGCGCCTGCTCACCCTCAGCCTGGGCGACGGCAGCGTGGCGGCCGAGCAACTGCTGCCGCTGAGCCTGGCCGGCGAGGAAGGCGTGTCCCGGCCTTACGCCTACCAGTTGGTGTGTCTGTCCCCGGACGGCGCGATCGAACTCAAGACCCTGCTCGGCCTGCCGGCCCGCCTCGGCATTCTCGATGCCGCCGGCGCGGAGAGCCTGCGCTGCGGCGTGGTGTCCAAGGTGCAGAGCCTAGGCTCGGATGGCGGCTTCAGCCGCTACCAGTTGACCATCGAACCGCCGTTCGCGCTGCTGCGCCATCGCGTCAGCTCACGGGTGTTCCAGGACCTGTCGGTGCCGGACATCGTCAAACAGATCCTGGCCGAGCATCAGCAAGCCAACCCGGTGTTCGCGCGGGTGCAGACGCTGGCGTTCAAGACCGGCCCGGCGTCGCCGCGCAGCTACTGCCTGCAATACCGCGAATCCGATTACGACTTCATCGTGCGGCTGTTGCACGAAGAGGGCTATGCCTGGCGTTTCGATCATGTCGATGGCGACACCCCCCAAGTGCAGCTGGTCGCCTTCGACGACCCTTACAGCCTGCCGCCGGCCAGCGTGGAACGAGTGCGCTTCCACCGCAGCGACGCCACCGAAGCCGAAGACGGCCTGACCGAGTGGAACGCGCAGCGCCAGATCGTCCCCGCCGCGGTGGCCTTGGCCAGCTTCGATTACCAGCCGGTGCAGACCCAGCACAGCGGCGACGACAGCCGCATCGACCAGGGCCAGAACGGCAAGGCCTTGCAATCGTCCTTGCACGACTACGACCCGCAATCGCTGTACTACGCCGGCGACGCCGATCAGCTCAGCCACTACGCCCAGCTGCGCCAGCAAGCGCATGACCTCAAGGCCAAGCAATTCAGCGGCGGCGGTTCGGTGCGCGGCCTGGCCGCCGGCCAGTGGTTCCGCCTGGACGAACACCCGGCTCACGACGGCGACAGCAGCGAACAGCGCGAATTCGTCGTCACCCGCCAGACCCTGAGCGCGCGCAACAACCTGCCGGCGGATCTCAAAGCGCTGGCGGGAGAGAAAGACGCGCAACCGTTCCGCGCCGACTTCGACGCCCAGCGTCGCGGCGTGCCGCTGACCCCGGCCTACGCCCATACCGAACTGGCCAAGCCCAAGTCTCGTGGCGTGCAGACCGCCACCGTGGTGGGCCCGCAAGGAGAGGAAGTCCACACCGACCAGCACGGCCGCATCAAGGTGCAGTTCCACTGGCAGCGGCCGGACGAACACCCCAGCATCGGCGCGGGGATGGACGATAAATCCTCCTGCTGGCTGCGGGTGGTGATGCCCAGCGCCGGCGCCGGCTGGGGCCATCAATTCATCCCGCGCATCGGCCAGGAAGTGTTGGTCGACTTCATCGAAGGCGATATCGACCGCCCGGTGATTACCGGCGTGCTCTACAACGGCAGCCATGCCACCCCGGACTTCAGCGGCGCTGGCGCGCTGCCAGCCAACAAGACGCTGTCCGGCATCAAGTCCAAGGAATACCAGGGCGGCCTGTACAACGAACTGCTGTTCGACGACACCCCGGGTGAAGTTCGGGCCAAGCTGAGTTCCGAACCCGGCAAGACCCAGCTGAATCAAGGCTTCCTCACCCAGCCGCGCAGCAATGGCAAGGCCGAACCGCGCGGCGATGGCTTCGAACTGCGCACCGACCATCACGGCGCGATCCGTGCCGGCCACGGCCTGCTGCTGAGCACCGAAGCGCAGAACGGCGCATCCGGTAAACAACTGGCGCGCGAACAGGCGCAAAGCCAGCTCGATGCAGCCCTGGCCCTGAGCCAAAGCCTGGGCGACACCGCCAGCGGCCAGCAGGCCGACACCATGGAAACCGGGCCGGAGGAAATCGGCCCGGACAACGCCAAGGCCGCCAAGAAAACCGAAGGCCATCTGCAACACCAGGCCGCGGCCTTGAAAGCCTGGGAAGCCGGTTCCAACACCGACAAGGACGGCAAGACCGCCAAGGACCAAGCCGGTCAGCAGCCGCTGATTATTCTGTCCGGCCCGGCCGGCATCGCCAGCCTGAGCCAGCAAAGCCAGACCGTGGCGGCGGGAACCAATCTGGACCTGGTGGCGCAGCGCGACAGCAATCAAACCTCAGGTCGGCGCTGGATTCACAATGTAGGCCAACACATCAGCCTGTTCGTCGCCGGGGTCAAGGACCAGATCGCGCTGAAGCTGATCGCCGCCAAGGGCAAGGTGCAGGTTCAAGCGCAGAGCGACAGCATCGAGGTCACCGCGGACAAGGATGTGACCGTCACCGCCTGCAAGGGCAAGGTGGAAATCGCCGCCGGTCAGGAAATCCTGCTCACCAGCGGCGGCGGCTATATCCGGCTCAAGGGCGGCAATATCGAAGTGCACTGCCCGGGCGAAGTCAGCGTCAAGGGCGCCAGCCACGCGCTCAGCGGCCCGGCCAGCCTCAGCACGCCCACGCCCACCTTCAACAAGCCCGGCATGGGTAATCTGCAAGTGATCCACGATTTCGCCAACGGCTTCTCCATGGATCAGGGCAAGTTCGTGGTCACCGACGCATTGGGCGTCAAACACCGTGGCGTGCTGGACGAGGCCGGCAAGGCCATCGTCAATGGCTTGCCCACCGGGCCGGCGCAAGTGCAATTCCTGGGCCGTCCGCACAAGAGCGAGGCGGACATCTTCCCCTTTGTGCCGCAGCCGGAAGCGGTGCTGCAAAAGATGGGCGCGGCGGTGCAAGAACAAGCAATGAATCAGCTAAGCAGCCTGGTGGGCAAGGCGCTGCCGCCCGCCGCCGCCGGCCTGGCGCAAAACCTGGCCCAGGCCAAGGGCGCGGTGGACCAGGCCAAGGCCATGGCCTCCCAAGCACAGGCCGCGCTGCAACAAGCGCGCGACATCAAACAACTTGCCTCCGGCGCGTCCCTCCCCTCCGCCGCCGGCATGATCAAGAATATCGTTTAAGAGCCCTCCTTCGACATGAGCACCGCAGCCCAAGCCAAACCCGTCGCCGTAATCAACGGCACGCCGCAAAACGCAGCCCAAGTCATCCAACAAACCGGCAAGACTTTCGATCAATGGCTGCAAAGCATCAGCGACGGGCATCTGTCGGTGGACAGCCTCAAGACCATAGGCAGCGCGGTGCCCATCGTCGGCAACCTGATCTCGGTGGGCGATGTCATCGTCGACCTGATGGAGATGTCGGAAAAGAGCAAGAAGAAGCAGGAAGTCGATGTCTTCGACTGGCTGTTTCTGGGCGTGGACCTGGTGGGCGTGGTGCCGGCCGCCGGCGGCCTGTTCAAAATGGGCGCGCGCCCCACGCTGAAGCTGTGCGCCAGCAGCGTGCGCCGCGCCGGCGGCGACTGGCTGAAAATGGAGCTGTCCGCCTCGCTGACCCAGAAAGTGGCCAATATGTTGCCGGCCGACTTCCGCAATATGCCGGACCAGTGGGTCAAGCACGTGGACGGCAAAATGCAGAGCACGCTGGAAACCTGCGGCGGCAAGGGCAAGGTCATCATCTCGGACCTGGCCAATCTGCTGATCAGCCTGGGCTCCGGCAACTTCAGCGGCTACGTCAAACAGCACGTGCCGCAAGCGCCGGTCAAATACCACCTGGAGAAAACCAATAATCAAGGCTTCTGGGCATCGGTGGGCGCGGAACTGGACGCGCTCAACCGCGCCGCCGCCAACGCCAAGAAAGAAGCCGCCGCCGGCATGACCGTGGCCGCGGCCAAGGGTATAGACATGGCGCTGAAAGGCAGCGCCGCCGCCCGCATGATGCTGAGCCTGGGCCGCACCCTGCTGGCCTGGGCCGGCCAGCTCACCGCCAAGCTGCTGTCCATGTACTCCAGCCACCTGAAGCCCTTGCTGAACAAGCTGCTGGAAGCTTTTCTCAAACACCTGCCCAAAAAGGCCGCAGCGGTGGCCAACAAAGTCACCAACAAGGCCAAGAAAGGCACCCAGCAGCTTTATCAGGAAGTCACCAGCCGCTTCAAGGGCAAGATCAAACCGCCGCCCAAATGCGCCTGCGCCGCCTCGCCCAACAGCATCGGCTATGTGCTGGGCGAAGAATCGCTGCAACACACCGACTTCAGCCTGCCCGGCGTGCTGCCCATCATTTGGACCCGGCAATACCGCTCCAACTTCGACGGCAACGACGCCCGCGGCGACCTGGGCGCGCGCTGGGGCGTGGCCTACGGCGCGCGCTTCGACATCGAGGGCGAAGCGCTGAAGCACCACGACGACAGCTGCCGCACCCTGGACTATCCGCTGCTGCCGGTGGGCGAATCCCTGAAGGACGAGCTGGAAGGCTTCACCCTCAGCCGCCTGTCCGACACCCTGATCTCCCAGACCTACGGCCACGACCTGGTGCAGCTGTACGAGCGCCACGGCGACAGCTTCCGCCTGGCGCTGATCAAGGACCGCGCCGGCAACAGCATCGCGATGAACTTCCGAGACGGCCGGCTGATCCAGCTAGTCAGCAGCGCCGGCCATGTGGTGGATCTGGCGCATGACAAGCACGGCCGCATCGTCCGCGTCAGCCTGCAAAACCCGGAAACCGGCCTGCCGCTGCGCACGCTGGCGCAATACCAATACAGCGAGATCACGCCGCTGGCCGCGGACGCCGGCGACCTGCTGGCCGCCAGCGATGAAAACGGCCAAAGCTGGAGCTACCAGTACCAGCACCACCTGCTGACCCGCTACACCGATCGCACCGGCCGCGGCATCCACCTGGAATGGGACGGCAGCCACCTGGACGCGCGCGCCGTGCGCGAATACGCCGACGACGGCAGCCAGGACATCCGCCTGGCCTGGGACGACAATATCGACCTCACCTATGTCACCGACGCCTACGGCCGCACCACCGAGTACTACTTCGACGACAAGGGCTACAACTACCGCATCGTCTACCCGGACCACAAGGAAGAATGGTTCGACTACGACGCCCAGAAGAACCTGGTCAATCACATCTTCCCGGACGGCTCGCAAGACAGCTTCACCTACGACGACAAGGGCAATATGGTGCTGCACGAGCGCCGCGACGGCAGCGAAGTCGCTTTTGCCTACGACGCCGAGGACAATCTGGTGGAAATCACCGATCCGCTCGGCGAAAAATGGCTGCGCGCCTACGACGACAAGGGCCAGCTGATCGAGGAAGCCGACCCGCTGGGCCACAAGACCAAGTACGCCTACAACGAACAGGGCCTGCCGGTGGCCATCACCGATGCCAAGGGCGGCAAGAAGCAGATAGCCTACCGCCCGGACGGCCTACTGCAGAGCTATACCGACTGCTCCGGCAGCGCCACCCAGTGGCAGTACGACGAACGCGGCCGCGCGCAGTTGATCATCGACGCGATGGGTAGCGCCACCCGCTACCAGTACGCGGCCAACGGCACCCTGCAAGCCATCGTCCAGCCGGACGGCCAGGCCACCCAGCTGGAACACGACGCCGAAGCGCGCCTGCTCAAGCTGACCGACCCGCTGGGCCGCGCCACCCATTACGACTACGACCAGGCCGGCCGGCTGCAGGCCCGCACCGACGCCAACGGCCACAGCCTGGCCTACAAATACGACAAGCTGGGCCGGCTGACCGCGCTGCGCAATGAAAACCACCGCCACTACCTGTTCGAATACGATGCCGGCGGCCAACTGATCAGCGAAACCGGCTTCGACGGCAGCGCCACCCGCTACCACTACAACGTGGCCGGCCAGCTGGAAAAGCAGCAAGAAGGCGATATCGCCACCGACTACCGCTACGACCGCGCCGGCCGCCTGATCGAGCGCAGCGCGCCGAACAGCAAGGAAAGCTTCGGCTACGACGCCGCCGGACGGCTGTACCAGGCCAAGAACCGCTACGCCAGCCTGCGCTGGATCTACGACCCGGTGGGCAATGTAGTGGAAGAACACCACGGCTACAGCGTGGCCGGCGTCAAGGAAACCTACCGCTGGCAGCATGAGCACGACCCGCTGGGCAACCGCGTCGCCAGCGTGCGCCCGGACGGCCGCCGCGTGGACATCCTCAGCTACGGCAGCGGCCACGTGCATGGCCTGCTGTTTGGCCAGCGCGACATCGTCAACCTGGAGCGCGACAAGCTGCACCGCGAAACCCAGCGCGTGCTGGGCAATGCGCTGCAACAGCACCAGAGCTACGACAAGGCCGGCCGCCTGGCCAGCCAGCGGCTGATGGGCAGCACCCAGTGGAACCGCCAATACCAGTACGACGCCGCCGGCCAACTCACCGGCATCGCCGACAGCCGCGCCGGCCAGCTCAACTACCGCTACGACCCGGTGGGCCGCCTGCTGGAAGCCGCCACCCCCAAGGGCGTGGAAAGCTTCCGCTTCGACCCGGCCGGCAACCTGCTGGACAACACCCCGGCCGCCGACGGCCACCAGGACAACAGCCTGTTGGGCAATCTGCTCAGCCAGTACGCCGGCCGCCACTACCGCTACGACAGCCGCGGCAACCTGGTGGAAAAACGCGTCAACGGCGCGCTCACCAAGCTGGAATGGGACAGCCACAACCGCTTGTCCCGCCTGACCGCGCCGGACGGCCAGCGCACCGACTACCACTACGACCCGCTGGGCCGCCGCATCGCCAAAATCCAGGCCGGCCAGACCACGCTTTACGGCTGGGACGGCGACGTGCTGGCCTTCGAAACCCGGGACGAACAAGCAGTGCATTATCTGTTTGAGCCGGACAGCTTCGTGCCGCTGGCCCAAGTCCACACCGAAGCCGTGCGCGGCGTCAAAGTGCCCAACTGGAACCAGTACCGGCCCTACGACTCCGACCTGGACCCGCTGCGCAAACCCGCGCCGGAACCCAGCGAACCGACGGCGGTGTACTACCACCACACCGACCACCTGGGCACGCCGCAGGCGCTGACCGACGAACAAGGCGCGCTGGCGCTGGAAATGGACTACCAGGCCTGGGGCCAAGCGCGCGAAGTCATCGCCGACGCCGCCAGCAAGGCCGGCATCCGCAACCCCTTCCGTTTCCAGGGCCAGTACCAGGATCAAGAATCCGGCCTACACTACAACCGCCACCGCTACTATGATCCGGAGATTGGGCGGTTTATTTCGCGGGATCCGATTGGGTTGTTCGGCGGAATGAATAATTTCATGTACGCGACAAACCCAGTGGAGTGGGTAGACCCGTTAGGGCTCGTAAACCTTAGAACGACCGACCCCAAAAGAGGGTCGCTGACACCTATTCAAACAAGATGCTGGTATTTAAGAGAAGAAGAAAGAATCAATGCTAAATTATGCGAATGCAAGTCCCAGAAAGAAAGAGCAAGATTAGCCCACAAACTCAGAAATGAGGCTCGAATACGCGCACGACTACTCAGCAGTGACTCCAAATGGGGGACGGGCCTATATATTGGGGGGGAGGCGTCGGGCACAAAAAGAGCTGAGCCGATGCTAAAATGGAAGGATGCTATTGCTCGCGCGAAAGCCAAAGGGGCAGAAACTTCGGAAGATATATACAAAAGCATCGAAGAGTCTTCGCAAAAATCACGAGCAAGTGTAAACAAATCCCTAGAAGGCATTGATTGTAAAAAACAGCTAGAAGGAATTTAAATGAGATTCATCAACCTAGAAACAGCAGACATAAAACAAGCCATCAAAAAAATAAACGACCCCAATATTATAGAAATAATAGAGGAAGGCCTGATGCCAGAAGCAGATATTTTAATTTGCAAGCATCATGGCAAAAATTTAAACATAAAAATCGACTTGGATTATGGGGCCGAAATATGCCCAATTGATAGCTTTTCACCTCAAGAGTTAAAGGATCTAGAAAATAGCATCATTGCAAATTTGCCCTCAAATTAACCACCTTAACGTCATGTTCAGTACAAAAAAACCATACAGGTTCTATGACTCCGCACGGGTTCTACGAGTCCGCCATAGGCCTACTGCGCAAACTACCATAGAAATCAATAGCAGCGAACTATGAACACAGTCACTTCCTAACCCAATGAGATAAGGCGTCCAGTGTTAAGGAAGACTCATGGCCAACATAAATGAAATGTGGATTGATGACATCACCACATTGATCCTAAATGCCAGATCAAATGTAGCCATCACAGATATTGAAATCTAGCAAGCCATTAGTAGCATAGAGCAATTAATAAAAAATATAAAAGCAAAAAATCATTACCGATGGAGATAGAAAATATTCTCACTAACTTGCAGACTAGTCTAATAACAAGCATGGACTGGCTTAAAAATGAGAAAACCAGATGGCAATAACGGGGACCATATACGAAAGCAGACTTACTCCTCTCCGATTTGGTAAGGAACATTAACGTTCACGCAAAATAAATATCAACTCATTTAAATCATAACCAAAAGAAATTGATCAACCAGTCTCCAGCTGCAACTACCCCAGCAGCCCGCTAGGCCCACCGCCAAGACCCAGACCAGCCAGACCACGCTTCTATGGCTGGGACGGCGACGTACTGGCCTTCGAAACCCGGGACGAACAAGCGGTGCACTATCTGTTTGAGCCGGACAGCTTCGTGCCGCTGGCCCAAGTCCACACCGAAGCCGTGCGCGGCGTCAAAGTGCCCAACTGGAACCAGTACCGGCCCTACGACTCCGACCTGGACCCGCTGCGCAAACCCGCGCCGGAACCCAGCGAACCGACGGCGGTGTACTACCACCACACCGACCACCTGGGCACGCCGCAGGCGCTGACCGACGAACAAGGCGCGCTGGCGCTGGAAATGGACTACCAGGCCTGGGGCCAGGCGCGGGAAATCATCGCCGACGCCGCCAGCAAGGCCGGCATCCGCAACCCCTGCCGTTTCCAGGGGCAGTACCAGGATGAGGAATCCGGGCTGCACTACAACCGCCACCGCTACTATGATCCGGAGATCGGGCGGTTTATTTCGCGGGATCCGATTGGGTTGATGGGTGGGTTAAATATTCATAACTACACACCCAATCCAGTTAGCTGGGTTGACCCCCTAGGCTTAGCTGCGAGAAAACCACAATGCCCAGTTAGAGCTAAAGCAATTTATGCTGAAAAGCTTGCAGAAATTAGAGAGGCAACTGCAACTCATGACTACACCAACAGGCCAAACGCTAACTTAACTGTTCCCGGAGGGGTGTCCGGTGCCATTGAGCATACAAAACGAACTGGTGAACTAGTCGGTGGCTCAGATCACGTACAAAAAGGCATGCAGATTAGAAACACGTTAAAAATAACCCTAAAACAAGTAGATAACGCCTACGACCTTTGTCAAGAGCAAAAGAAAGAGCTTCACCGCCTTGCAGACCCATATGTAGCGAAATTGGATCACGCACTCAGCATGCCTGGCTTTAAAAAGAGCTAACCCATGAAAAAAATCAACATTAGCGAAATAAAAAGAAGAATTGACAATTATGGTCCATACACCTGGGAGGATCCAAGCAACATTTCTGGATTCGATTTGGCAGAAAACAAAATCCAACTCGCCCTGAGATATTATCAAACTCACATACTAGACTGGGAAAATGAGCTGCCAGATGAAATTCTTACCGATTACTTAAATGCATGTCTTTGCAGTGAAAAAGCTCATCAACAAACTCCAAAGCATCAGACAGACCTTATATCATATCAACAGTTTTCTGATGCTCTGATATATTTAATCGAAAGCCTTCACTCTTCATATGGCGCCACAGTAATTTCAAGTCACCACCCGAAGGCAACAAACACGAAAGAAGGAACATCATATTTATTAAAAAAATTCATAAATGCATACGACAAATCGCATCAACACATGACCAAACAGATTTTAAATGAGGCGATTTATTTTATATTTACATACAATCTAAAAAATGATACTGTATTTAATTACCGCCCATCAGAAAAAGAAATATCTTTTCTCAACAAAATAGAGAATGATCGAAAAGACCTTACACACGAGCAGTACGAAATAGAAAGAAAAATAGAGCTATTCACTACCGAAATATCAAAACCAGAAAATAACAATCTTGATTTCAGTTCTGCAAAATCCCTATCCAAGCAGCTGATGATAGAGCCATCTGTTTTTAATATCGCATGGCACATTAGCAAAAATCAAGCTAACTAGTAAATCATCTCTGAGCATTACAGCAAACAACTCCTTGAATTGCAAAAATTAAAATCAAAATTTCATATGGATTACCCATCAAATTCCATCAATCAGCACAAGAAAATACCTCACAACTCAGGTGAGGTTTGAACAAAAACCTTTAACACCAAAAATATGACGCTAGTAAAATGTATACACCATGACTGGTCTGGCACGGAAAACATCAGCAGCAAAGCCACCGAGGCCATCAAGAACAACACACTCGATCAAATATTATATACAAGCATTATTTTTGAAGAGCTTGAGTTCCCGCTCGTTGTCACTGGAGGAGAAATCATACACGATGTGGCTTTCTCTACTCCTCAGGTCAAAATAGAAAACGAAGGCATATTAAATTTAGTATTATCCACACTTAAACCAATGTGCTACAAATGCGTAGAGGTTTATGCAAAATCACGTCAAAACACCTAAGCCATCAGCTCAATTACCAAAAAAACACAAATACAAAATACATAAACCTCAAAGCCATACATAATTTATCAAATTGACTTCTTGCAAAGATCACAACCCATATCAACAAGCATAGCATTCAGCTCACCTGTGCAGATTGATAACACCCATATTTTTATCCTTTATTTCAATTTTTTTAACACCTCAAGCTGTAATAAAGTCAAAATCTTCATCTCTACCAGAACAACTTCACCTCTCATCGAAACAGAACATGAAGCCCGCGATAGCCGACTTTAATTTACATGACCGCGTAGGGAATTTAATAGGTAGAATTGCTACAACTTTTATTGAAGGCGAACTCTTACTCGGTAAATTTGCACCCCGCCTTCATTTCTCATTACACAAAAAGCTATTCAACGAATTTGAGTACGCCACAAACAATCAGCTGTTTGTTGAGATTGATCGACTGGAAAAAGAAATAAAAGAAATCGGCTTTTTCTTGATCGGCCCATCACCTCAAATGGGGCGAATTGAAATTGCCGACTTGCAGATCATGGGAACTGATGTGAGCTTTAGATTAAAAAACCAAGCCCCTATAACGGGAGAATCTATTGCACAATTTTTGCAAAAATGAATTGATCACTTCCCAAAAAAACAGCGAATAGCCTTGACATAAAATTGCTAGATTAGCTTTCTTACTCTTTGAGATTAAATAATCGCTCAACGACCCCAAGAGCGTGAGAGTTTACGATTCGCCTCTGCAGCCAACTAGCGGGACAGCGCCCCCGCCACCGACAGCTCAGGACCACAAGCAGCTAGGCAATTCTCAATCAGGCCACAACAAAACCAAAGCCCCATCCGGGGCTTTGGTCGTTTGGGTGCTTAGGCCAGTTCTTGCATTTGCATCGAGGTCTGTTGCAAGCGGCGGGCGAGTGGTTCCAGCAAGCAATACATCTGTTCGCTGTCCAGCGTATCGAGGTTGGATTGGTCCAACATCATCGTTAGACCGGCCATCGCGCTGCTGACCTGGCTGAGTTCCAGGCAGATCAGACGGGCACTCTGCTGGAAATGCTCGCAGTATTTGTCTAGCTGTTGCAACAGCGGGTCAAGCGGCTGCAGTGCGGGATGTTGCTGGCGCAGGGCATGCAATTGGCGCAGCAAGTTAGACAGCGTGGGAAGATGAGGGGATTGAGTGGTGCTAGTCATGGCGACTCCTTTACTGAGCATTAAGCCCACCATCCGACGCTAACCGGAGGCGGCGGGCACATGGCGGGATTAGCGTTACCGGCAGTAAGGATCCGGCGCGTGCAAGCACGCTCCCACCATGGCCCGCCAGAGAAAAGGACGTAGCAATGGTGTCACGGACGTAAAAAATGCCGCATGTGGCGGCAGTCCGCCTTACTGATTCGGAACGCTAATTCCGGTGCTAAACCACAGCACAGCAGGATTATCACGTGCTTGGGGCCGGGAGGCAAGGGGCCGACGTCCCCCACTCCACGCAGACATCATCTGCGGCGTACAAGTATCGGGCTAAAGCTGGCGTCAGCGGATGATCGACCACTGCAACTGAAGTCAGACACACACAATCAACGCGATCGCCACCAGCCACGCCCGGCACCAAGAATCCAAGCTACACTACAGCCTCCATCATAGAGATGAAGCGGCTAATTACTTGAGCCTTATGAAGTGACTGTTGAAAACGGCAGAACATAATGGATATTATCAAGGAACAAATGCTAGGAATCACCGCAGAAATAGCCGACAGCGTAGAGTTCAGCTTCTCAGAAGTTCACATCAACCACGGCGCTTATTTTTGGGGGAAAATAATTTTACCGCTTATATCTCGGTGCTTCCGCTTGAAATCGAGCTACTTATTGAAGGCGGCTTTGATGAAAGCACTGTAACGATTGCATTGGAGATATGCACACCAGACGGAGAGATTATAGCGGACGACTTCAGTACGATCCAATCTCCCAAAGAAAATGTAAGAAAAACAATCACCCCATACCTAGACACCATATCAAGCAGATTTATCACTGAGATAAAAAATAAAAAACAATCACCTTCAGCAGCATAAGCATGCAAAACAGCCAAGAACAAATTGAGATTTGCCAAAAATATTCATCAAAAATAATTGCGCCAGATGACAGTGAAATGATCGCCATTGCGCTCGAAACAATTGGTCAACTCCCCATACGCGGCATCAGAACCTTCAAACAAGATGGTGACAATATATCCTGGTTTTTCTACTGCGGAGACTTCTCGGATACGCCAGATTTTTTCAAACCCATGCATCTTAGTCACCTTAATGAATACTTGCCGGAAGTGATGAAGTATCTTTGCTTGGAACCCGGCTATAAATTCATGGTGGACCCATACGGCTTTGAAGATGTATGGAAGGAAATCTAAAAGACAGCCCAGTTGGCAAGCGGGTTATACATTGGTTCGCTCATAGGCATCCGCCGCTTCATATCAAGTACAAATGTCATCACGCTGCATTAGCTCATATCAGAAAGTGCAGAATGAAAAAATCAAGTTCAGTGCCTCGCCTGCAGATCATGGAGCATGCCGAATTAGAGTCCGCCCATACCTTACGAAATTCAAACACACCGCACCAACCCCGCCATAGACGCTTTCCAATGTCCCCCATAGAATTCACCTCCAACTTTCTGACGAAAATGCTCGAATGGGAAGACTGGTATTATGCAGAAAAGAAAAAAATTGAGAACATGTCTAGCGGTAGCCATATTGATGCCGTCTGCCTGGAGTCTAGAGCCAAACTTGAGCTCATATTGCAACCTTATCTAACGGAAACGGCTTTTAATACAATTGGACAGGCCAAGCTGGAGACACTAGGGGTCGGGAGACCTCGCCTCTATGATCAGGAGGCGATCTCCTGTACGGAAATCACGCCCACCAAGTTTGAAACCATTACAATAAGTAGAAAGCAACAAAACCGTTACTCAAAGTACCTTATTTTCCTGAAAAAAGATAACTTCAAAATTGACAAAGCGCTTCAAAGCATTGATGGTGTCAACTGGACAAAAAAGAATTCCATATAGCGGTGCACCATCGGCAATGACTAGTTATAACGCTGCCACCCCAAACATGGCGTGATTAAATCAAAATGGAAAAAAGCATATTACCCGTCATCTTACAAATGATGGATACCGTCCCCTTCTTCGAAAATGTTACGTCAAGCCACCCGGCGCTCGAATCGAATGGGACATTTTGCAATAGCCTCGAAAGCTTTGAGCACAGGATTCGATCTGAAGAATGGGAAAGTGTCAGGAGCGAAGCGGCGGCACAATTGAGCCTGACTCTTAATAAGAAGTTTCAGAATCAATATCAGGAATGGAATAGCGTCGCCAAAGCGGCCCGTCTGTTTTTTGACGAAAGAATAGCGCCTAAACTAAGACAGTTTGAACAAGCACATGGACTGAAAAGTTTAGCCGATGATATTGGCTATGACATTAGCCATATCATTATTGAGGAATATTTTGTAAAGCGGATAGGTATCAAAAGAATGCTTTTCAGCCGCCTGTTAGATATATACAAACAGGGCAGGATTCCTTGCGGCTACACTGTCTTTCCTGAGAAAAACCATGCTCAGCCGGTGGGGAAAATCATCTCTTTTAGCCCTCCCTCCATCATGTGAATTCAAACGCAAAGCTCAACCAGGATCTATATTCAGGATGATTCCAATCGCCGTGGGCATTTACTTGGCCGCTCAAAAGGGAGATGTTTTCCGCTCCCACCCTTCCCTCGCGGCAGCCGCATTAAAACACCTTGGGATAAGTGAGCGCTCTCAGTTTGGAGAGTTCTACATGAAGTACCAAGGAGCATTCATTAGCCCAAATGATGAGCCAGAGTTACTGGATATCGTGGCTTTAGTGATACCCGCCATACCGGATCAGACTGAACACATACAAAGCGTTTATGGCATTCCAGTTCACTATCTCGCACTGACGACAGATGAAAGCGAAGGCATGTATCTGTATGACAAGAGCAGTGAAGCGGTGCTGGACGTAAACTTCGAGGAGATTCCCTCACTGAGGCAAGGCACCCACACTGCGAGATGGAAAGACTTCAACAGCTTTCTAATTTCCTACTTTTCTTAGCGCCCGTTCAAAGTCTCGCGAGCCAGGGCGAGACAAGGCGTTGTGGCTGAGAAAGCGAAATGTACGGTTGATACATCAGCATTTCGAAACTGTACTCTCCGCGTAACGCTCCACGACGCGTAGCAGATCGTAAAAAGGCTCTTAAGCAGTGCCTCCCGCATATACGCTAGAATCCTAGCCGGCAACTTAGTCCCCTCCACCCTCCAAGCCGGTGCCTCCGCATGAGCCATTACGACTCCGAGTACTACTTCATTTGCTACCAAAGCGCGGAGAACCGCCCGATTCTTGCGGCGGATGCCGCCACCGCGGACCTGGCCTACAGCTCTCAAGCGCTGCCGGCTAGCGCGCTGCCGCTGCAATTCATCAACGGCGCGCAGACTGAAAGCAATAAAGGCATATTCAGTGATAGCCCGCCGGAGATTCTGTTTCATGGCTCGGATATCGCGGTCAAGCATGCGATATATCAGCGGCTGGCCGCCATGGAGCTGCCCGGCCTCGTACCGCAGGCCGCCAGCTACTGCGACCACAAGGGCCAGCGGCATGATGATTATTACTTTTTGACCTTCACCCGCTCGCTGGATTGCTGGGACAGAAGCTTGTCATATTATGCACCGGAGCCTTTAAGCGGCTTTGCCGATCTGCGCTATGAGGTGGTTAGCTATCAGCTTTGCGCCCAGACCTTGGCCTCCATTCCGTTGAGCCAGCGCAGGCTGTTTAAAATGGGTGCCACCACCGAGGGCTGGCTGTTGGCGCATGAAAGCATCGCCGACATCCTTGACCGGCCAGGCGTTACGCTGGTTCCGGTGCAGGATTTTGGAACCGTGTTTTTCCCATAGTCCCCCAGACAGACTTATTGTTTTGCCTGGCTCGGCTCAGCACCAACCATGCCTGTGATACCACCAATAGGAAGCGAATATGGCGGCTTATCTGCCACTGGGAGTTGGCCCTGCGGAAATGGAGCTCTTGCTTAAACATGGCATCAAGTATGACAAGAGGCAAAAACGGCAGTTGCTGGAGGCTTATCATGACCAAGCCAGGCCGACACTAGCGGTATTGCTCGATTACTTTAGCGCCAGAAAGCTGAAAATCCCGCAAGACTATCTGGATTTCCTAAGCCAGCATAACGGCGGGAGGCCTGAGCCTGGCTCGCTCCGACTTCAAACTCAGAGTATCTCGATACAGTATTTTTATGCCTATTCCAGCCCATTGGAAGCCTGTACCCTGGACTACGCCAGCACTTTATATCAGGGCCGGATTCCGCATGGCTTGCTTCCAATTGCTCATGATTCCAGCGGCAGCTTATTGCTGTTGAATGGCAGCCAAGTGGACTCCGGGCATATTTATTACTGGAATCATGACAATGAGGCCGACTGCACGGTTGAGGCTTGCTGGGACAATATGCTCAAGCTTGCCAGCAGCTTTAGCGAGCTGGAGCGCTTGCTGCAGCAGTCACTCTGTTGAAAAGTGAAACCGCAAGCCCGTCCCTGGCAAGCGGACGAAAGAGAGCCGATGAAGATTTACAGCATGTTCAGCACCACACAGAGCGAACACTCGCTGCTGGATATCAAAGATCCCGATGGAGCCATTCTCGATTTCTTCCTGCTTGGCATGGGCAATAAAGGTCTAGAAAACGGTCGCGCGCTACAAGCCAACGCGCAGGCTTTTTTCCAGGAAGAGAGCATGGCGGATTATGACTACTTCGAGCCCAGCATCAGCCTGCCCATCTTTTCTGTTCTGGCCTGCACCTGCATCGGTGAAGCGCTAACAGCACAGATGAGCTTACACCCCTGCAAGACCCGTGTTGGCGCCGGCAGCATAGAGATGTTCGCGGGCCGAATCTTGAATAGAAAACCGATATTCGAGAGAGTGGATGATTATAAAATTCAGATACGAAAAGATGCCGACATCCGGCGGGAGGATTTGATCGTCCGGGACGCGAATCTGCCTCAATTCTTTTTTGTCACCGAGTCCTTCAAGATATTGTGCGAACAGCGCCGCTTAAAGATAAAGTTCAAGCCATTCTCGCTGATGAAATAGGCCGGCAAGCGGCGCTGAGAATAAGAAAGGCCCAAAATGATCCACTCCGCGGAAGAATTCATTGCCCTGCGTGATAGCGATAATAAAGAAGAATATGACCGTTCCGCCTTTGAAGAGGCGCCGCTAGCGGTGTGGAGGGACTTGATTCAACGCTATCCCGACTACCGGCGGTGGGTTGCGCATAATAAAACCGTGCCCGTTGAAATCCTGGCCGAGCTATGCAACTATGGCCCGGATATTCGCCAGTTTGTCGCCACCAAAAGAAGATTGTCCCGCGAATTGTTTATCCTGCTGTCTCAAGATCCGGCGGCCACCGTACGCCAGTCCATCGCGGTGAACAAAAAGACGCCGCTGGATATCTTGCAGTCTCTGGCCAAGGATGAGGACGCGGATATCGCCGACTCGGCAACACGTAATGCAGGCAAACGAGCTTGAAGCGCCATCTGATTGCGGGCCCCGGCAGGCCGCTTGAGCACAAACCGGATTCCACCCACGAGCATTAGCGATGAGCGATGAATATTTGATCAAACTGCCAGCGGGTGGCGGCCAATTGCTGATGGACACGCTAAGGTCCAGCGCGATGGCAAGCACGGCGAGCGAGGACTGCCTGATGCTGCGTGACCCCGCCATGGAGAGCGGCTGGCATTACAGCATGCGCACCTTCAAGCAGTCTGAGCATTGCTTGTTCATGGAATTGGCCATGCCCAGCTATCCATTATTCCTGCTGCTGGAAACCGTCTTACTGGCAAGCGAGCACGCTATTGTTGAATACGATGACGATGAGCCCATCACCTTGGCTCGGGTGTTTCGAGTTTAAGTGGGCCAGCATGCCGCGCGCTCTCCGGCAAGGCGGGCCAAGAGTCTGCTCACAGTCTGCTGCGCGTCGGCAACGCGTTACATGGTGAGCACGTCTTCGAAAGGCTCATATACCTTGTGTACACTCCGCTTTCTCAACCGTTTTCGCCTTGTCTCTCCTTAGCCCGCGAGGCTTTGAACAGGCGCTCAGCCCAACATTGAGAACAGAGCCAATATGAACACCATCGCCAGTGGGATGGAAAACCTCATCGCGCAGCACCGCGCCTACGCCTTGAGTGGGCAATTCAGTCCTGGCAGCGCCAGTTGGCCATGGGCAGGCCCGGCCAACCCGGATATCCTGGCGTTCTACCGCCATTACAACCCGGTCGACGTTTTGATCGAAACCGGTTTGACGCCCTTGCGGTTTCATAACACCGCGACGCTGGCTGCGGCGCAAACGGCTTACTCACCGCGCGGGAATGAGGCGCTGCCGCCGGCCCACTGGCCGGCTAACAGCCTGGTGATCATGGACGATATCGGCGGGGGCCGGCCCATTATCGCGGAGCTGCGGCCGGAGCATACGCTCATCTGGGCCCAGCACGAAGCCGGCACGCTGCTGCGGATTGCCGCCTCGCTGCCCGCCCTCCTCCATGCGCTGGCCGCCATGGTGGATCTGATCTACGGCAAGTATCAAGTCTTTGAGGTGTTCGACGCGGACGGCGAGGTGAGCGGCGCGTTCTCCGAGGACTTTTGCTCCGCGACGTCCCCATTTCTGGGCGCGGAGGGCAGTTTGAACTTCTTCGAATATTTATACGGCTGAGCACACGCTCCGTCTCGCGGAAAGAAAACCTTATGCGTTACGCCTTCCCGGCTGCCAGCGCGGCCATTCTGGCCGCTCATGGCTGGCAAGCCGGCCGAAACATCGCGCCGCAAGCGGCCATCCTGGCTTGGGAACAGGACGGCTACGCAGTGTTCCCGGCCGGCGTGCATTTCATCCAGAGCTTCCATGGCATTACCTTGAGCCACCGCTCATGGAACGGAGACGCGGATGACGAGTCCTGTTTTGACGCCATCCAGGCCACCCGGGGCTTTGATCGCCTCTGGGCCTTGGAGGTCTACCAGCCCTTGATCGGGCAAAAGCTGCTGCCGGTGGGACAAGGCTATGCCAGGCACCTCAGTTATCTCATTGCCGAGGACGGCGCGGTTTACGCCGGCTATGATGACTTCTTCTGCCGAATTGGCGCCGATGTCGTCGCGGCGCTGGAAAACATCATTTTCAAACGGGACTTCCTCATCCTCCAGCATTAAGAATGCTGTTCACGATCTCGCGAGCTAAGGCGAGACAAGGCGAAAACGGTTGAGAAAGCGGAATGTACAAGTGGTACATGAGCATTTCGAAGCGGTTTTCAACGCCCTTGTCTAACTATTCCGCCGACGCGCAGCCGATCGTAAACAGGTTCCAAGCGTCACGGTCCCGTAGCCGCGCCTTGTTTTGCAAAACATGCCGTTGAACCCTAATGCTGTCGCAGCCATGATTCTCCATCACCCATGAAAACCGTATTGATCTATTCCGCAGCCGATGCGGAAGCGCCCGCCTCTCCCGGCTCGCAACATCATTGGTACACCCTGGTTCAGGATCCGGCCGCGGCCGAGGCGGACCACAACCCCTGGGATGGCCGCGCCGCCATCCTAAAAAAGCCTTATGAATTGCAAGATGATTGCCGGGTGTCGATCAGGCCTGCCCGTTGCTTCGATCCGATAAGCCGGCAAGAGCAGCACAAGAACCTCTATCTGATCGAGATTGCCAATCAGGGCGGCAGTAGCGCGTTCTGTTCCAGGAGGCTTTATCGCTGGCCTGAGGCGCTGGGCTTCATCGCGCAATTTGAAGGCTTGTCCTTTCCGGCCGCGGCACGCGTGTGGCGGGCAAAAAAACCATGAACCGGGCCGACGAATTGAGAATCCAGCTGCGCTGGCGAAGGAATCTTGAACACGCGGCTAACAGCCATCCGTTCATCGGGCCATTATTCGCCAACGGCAGGCCATTGAGCGTGGAGCAGGCATCCACCTGGCTCAAGGCCTGCATGCGCCAGGCCCAAAGCCATGTGCGCCTCATCAGCACGCAGCCGGAGCAGGCGTTTGAACTGCTGCGCGAGCGCTTGCAAGCCGCCAGCCATTGCTCCTCGCCCATCCATCTCTGCATCTCCGGCTACCAGGGCTGCACTTACCCGAACCAGGGCTATTATCTGATTCCGGATCTACCCGTGATCGAGGCCAGCTACCGCGAAGCCCTGTCTTTCCTGAGCGCCGTGCCCCGCCCATCCCTGTCCTTCTTCGCCTGCGCCTTGCCTTGATGGCCAGGCCGGTGTGGCGCTGAGCACCCAGGCCGCCTTGCCGCAGCCGGAAAACGGCATGTTCGATGGCGTGGAATATGAGCTGTCGCACTGGGCTTTGACCACAGCCAAATAAGCTACGTATCCGCACGATAACCTCCGGAAAATGCTGAACGATGCCAGCACCAGGTCCGCCAACGGCAGCAAGGACATTACGGTTTTTTCAATGCGGCGGGCGCCACCCTGGATCTGCAAGACCGCGAGGATGGCCTGTACCTGTTCACCGCTGGATGAGCCACGCGGGCGATATTGCCGCGCCACCGCCCAGCCCATGCATTAGAATGGCGACCTTCTCGGCCCATGGACACCAGCGCGGCCCGCAGGCCGCCAAATCAAGACCGCATGGAAACGCCATGCTCACGCCAGCGCAGCAACAACTGAAAAGCCGGGTTCACCAAACCGCCGGGGTCTGGCGCAATGACCGCTATCGCGGCGCGGCCGGCCTGGTCTGCCGCGAGTTCTTTTTCAAACGGGTGGCGCAGCGCTACCATCTTGGGCTGGATGAATACCTGCCCGAACACGAGGATGCCGTTGATCTGTATCTGCGCCACCTCCGGGCGAGCTTCGACAGCTTCGACGCCGCGCTGGACTACTTGGCCAACGGCTTGCGGATTGCGCCGGAAAACCTGCTCGCGCCCCGCGGCGGCCTACCGCTCCCATAGAGAACGCCATGGATAAAACGCCAACCGCCGCCTTGGCGGAACAGCTCAGCCGGCTGGACGCGGCGATGCAGGACTTTTACACGCAGGATTTCAGCGACGAAACCGCGGAACGAGCGCGCAACAAGGCCTTGAAACAGGCATTGCTCGCGCTGGCCGGCAGCGCGCTGCGGCAGGGACAGCCGGCGCAGGCCGAGCAGGCGCTGCACCTCCTGGCGCAACACACCGGCTGTCGGGAGGACCTGGAAATCCTGGCGGAAATCATGGATTCGCCCGATGGCCGGCTATTGGCGGCCTTCCCACCCTCCCAAACTCTATTGGCCGGCGCCGCCACCGCGCGCTGGGACGACTTCGATCATGCGCCCCTCGAACCGCCGGCCCCTCCCGCCTCCCGCACCATCCGCCAGCTCCAGTTATACGCGGCGTCCTGTTTGCAAGCTTTCTGCCAGGCCCAGGCGCTGTCGCATCCCGCCATTGCCCAGTTGCTAAGCCATCTTTACGCCATTGAACACGCGGCCAGCCTGCCAGCGTGGGAAAGCGAGGGCGCCGGCCTGGCCTTGAACGGCAGCGGCGATCCGCCGCCGGCGGATCTGGCGCAGAGACTGGCGGACCAGGGTTTGCGAGACAGCTTTCTCGAGTTGGTCGATTGCGTGGTGGAGGTGGGGCTGGCGGATCTTCATGGCGCGGATACGGCCATGCCGGCCAGCTTCATCCAACGCATAGAAGCCATTTTGCTAACGCACGCGGTCGCCCTGCCCGCGGCACCGGAGACCAGAGCATGACCCCCACACAAGCCACGCTGCGACAAGCAATCTGCACCCTGAGTCTGATAGACACCGTGTTCCATCGCCTGGGGGTGCGCATAGGCAGCGAGGAGCTGAGTCCGGCCGAGGCCTGGGCCGAAACCTGCCGCACCTTCCAGCAGCTGGACCTGCAGCAGCGCCTGCCCGAGCTGATCGCGGCGTTGAGGGCCATCGCGGAGCCGCGGCCGGAATACGATGCGCGCAATATGAGCGCGCTGGATTACCGGATCGAGGCCTTGGTACAGGACTACTACCGCCAAGCAAACTCGCCCCAGCCGGCTAAGGATAGCTGATCAGGAATTCGGCCTTGCCATTGGCGGGGCCCGGGTGGATGGTGCCGGTACGGATGTACTCGGCATGCAGCTTCATTTCCACCATGCCGCTTTGCGGACTACCCAGCTCGAAGTGCGGAGTGCCGACCCCGCCCTCGGGGCCAAAGGTGATCACGCCATTGTCGCCGCCCACCCTGCTTAGCCGCAGCGCCAGGCCCTGAGCCGCCGCCGCGCCGCCTTCGGCATCGGAAGAGATGCTGAGCAGCGCGCTATTGTTGTCGCGCTTGGAAGCATCGGTGAACTGTATCTTGGGCTTGGCCTCGGCCGCGCATTTGCTCAGTTGCAGCGTGAAGTCCTGACCCGGCTTGGTCGCCGCGCCGTTCAGCACCGGAAAATCGCCGATATTGTATTGCCCCATATCCACCACCACGCTCTTGGTCTGCAATTGGCAGACGTTTCTGATCGGCGGTGGGTTCAGCCCAGTCTGCAGCGTACTGAAGTCGGCCAGCTCATTGCATAGCGTCGATACTTTAGGATTGACCGCCTGTAGGTAGAACTGGGTGCTGGCGCCCGGCAGGCTCGTCACCTGTCCACCTGGACTGGGGCCGGTCACGATCAGTTCTTGATACATATTGAGTACCAGCGAATCCTCTCTGGATTGGCCGGTGTTCTCCGCGGGTTTCATTGCCAGCACCTCGGCTTTCAGGCTGAAGGGCAAGGTCTTGTCGCCCGATGAGCTCTCGTAGCTCCAGCGCAGACCAATACCCGCGATATTGGTGGGCATGGTGCCGTACTGGTCAAGTGCGCCGCCGCCGCCGCCGGTCCAGTGCCCTATGATCTGCACCTGATCGTCCGGATAGCCGGTATTCGCCTTATAGCTGCCGATCACTTGTACCCCGCGCTTGCTCAATACCGTGCCCGGCGGCGTATCTTCAGAGATCTGCAGCGAATTGCCATCCCCGCCGATCCATGGCCCGGCCTCGGGTACCGGAAATCGACAGCTCTTGACGGAAACGGCCGCCGCCGCGCCACCGGACAGGCATAGCAAGCCGATCAGCGCCACCAGCCATTGCAGGGCTTTAAACATAGACTTCCTCGCCTTGCGCTCGTTGGAAAAACCCGGCCATGACATGCCATGGCCGGGTGGCCGGCCAACTTCAGCCGGCATTCAGCGTGGCTCAGTAGGCGGAGATCACGCCTTCGTTACGGCCATAGCTTGGAACCAGCGCGGCATTGCCCATGGCGAGGTTGCCGCGCATTTCGCCATAGTTCCAGCCCACCAAGCCACCATAGACCTGGCGCCAGCCATTGACCCAGCTGATCTTGCCGCTGGCGGTGGAGTAGTTGACCGTGCCGGAGCGCTGGTTCATGCCCACCAGGCCACCCAGCATGCTGTCGCTGCCGCCGCTGACCATGCCGCTGGCCACCGAGTTGTCGATCTCGCTCTCGTTCATGCCCACTAGGCCGCCCACCAAGCTGCGGCTGCCGCCGCGAACATTGCCGGTGGCATTGCCGATCTGGATACTGCCGGCTTCATTGCTATTGCTGTTGACGCCGACCAGGCCGCCAACACGGCTGGTATCGCCGCCGATGACTTCGCCGGATGCATCCGTCGACCGCAGATTGCCGCCGTTATAGCCCACCAGCCCTCCCACCAAGCTGTTGCTGCCACCACTCACTTTGCCGCTGGCGCGGGCAAAAGAGATATCGCCGGTGTTGTTGCTGCCGATCAGGCCGCCCACACGGCTGTTGGCGCCGCCGGTCACCATGCCTTGCGCGGCGGCGGTGACCACCTTGCCACCGTTATTGGTGCCGATCAGACCGCCCAGGCTGGCGCTGCCGGTGTCGTAAACCTGGCCGCTGGCGTTAACGTTGAACATGGAGCCGTCTTGATTCAGGCCCACCAAGCCGCCGATGGCGGCGCTGTACGCGCCCTTGACCATGCCGCTGGCGCTGGAGCCGTTGATGGAGCCGCCTTCGTTGTACCCCACCAAGCCGCCGATGCGGCTGTCGTTGCTGGCGTACACCGAGGCGCTGGACTTGGCATTGTCGATACTGCCGCCCTTGCTATAGCCCACCAGGCCGCCGACATTGAGCCCCACGCGCGCATCCACGCTGCCCGCGGCGGAAACGTCCACGAGGCTGCCGTTATTGTTCAAGCCCACCAGTCCACCCACACCGCCGCTGCCGATTTCATTGCGCGCCATGCTGGAAGCGTAAATCCGGGCATTGGTCTGCGAGTTCTGCAAGGTACCCTGCACGTTTTCACCCACCAGGCCGCCGATGGCTTGGGTGTAGCGATTGCTGTAAACGGTGCCGTTGAAGGTGGAATCGCGCACCACGGCCTCGCTGCCGGCATTGACGCCCACCAGGCCGCCGGTGGAGTTCATGCGGCTACCGGAGGCATCGACGACGGCATTGCTGCTGGCGTTATGGATCAGACCGGTATTGCGGCCCACCAGGCTGCCAATCTCCACGCTGCCCATGTAGCTGGAAGATCCGTTGACACGGCTGTTCAGCAGATTGACGTTGCCGATGACGCCGCTATTGGCGGCGAACAGGCCCAGCGCCGGCCCTGCGAACTGGATGTTGAGCCGGCTGATGTCGTTGCCCAGGCCATCGAACATGCCGGAGAAGCTGGCATTGCCGCCACCGGCGATGGAACTGAACGCGCGGTTGTAGCCGTCGATGGCATTACCCAGCACATAGAGGCCGTTCAGGTTGCCGTTGATGGCCTGCAGCTGCGCCACGTCCTGAATCACGGAGTACTGGTTGCCATTGGAACTGAACTGGGCGCCCTTGCCGGACAGGGTGACCTTGACACCGGACTTCAGGAAATAACCGTCGCCGCCATAGTTCAGCGCCAGCGCCCCGCCAACGCCGGTGGCACTGAGATTGCCATTGAGTTGGACATTGTTGCTGGCGTTCAAGGTCAAGGCGTTGCCACTGCTCCAGTTGACCGGACCATTGACCACGATATCGCCTTTACGGCTGGCCAGCTCGATATGGGTATTGGCCAGGTTGCGGGACAGGGTGTCGGCGAACACGCCGCTGTCCGCCGGCTGGGACGCGCCCGGGCTGACGTCCAGTTGATTGGCGCTGATTTTCCAGCTGCCGGTGCGGCCATTGTTGGCGGTGGTATTGACCGCGGTGGCCAGCGCCACATTGACCTTGCCGCCCTTGACTTCGACCTGGCCGCCATCGCCGCGCGACGCGCCCTGAGCGCTGGCGTCCAGCCGGCCGGCCACTTCCACGCGGCCATCGCCGGCATCCAGCACGATCTTGCCGGAGCGGTTGTTCAAGGCGCGGGCTTCAATCACGCCCAGATTATTCACCGCCGTCGAGAGCACGCTTTCGGCCACGCGCGCGGTCAGCAGCACTTCGCCGCCATCGGCGCGCAACAGGCCGCGGTTCAACACCTGCGTGTTAATCTCCGTCGGATCCACTTGCAGGTTCAATAGGCCGTCATTATCCAGCTGCAAGGTAAAGGCCCGGCCTCCGGCCAAGGCCACCTTGCCTTGCTGGGCTTGAATCGTGCCCTTGTTTTCCACCTTGGCCGCCAGCAGCGCCACAAAGCCGCCGTCCTTGGCCACAAGGTTGCCCTCGTTTTCAATCTTGCTGGCGGAGGTGCCGGCAAAACGGTACTTGCCGGCCTGGAAGTCGGCATCGCTCAGGTTTTGCGTGGAGGCGACCAGGCCGCCGACATTGACTTGCGCGCCCTTGCCGAATACCACGCCATTGGGGTTGATCAGGAATACACGGCCATTGGCTTCCAACTGACCGAGGATGGAGCTGCCGTTATTGCCCAACACGCGGTTGAGCGCGATGGACTGGCTGCCGGGCTGGTTGAAACGCACTTTCTCGCCGGCGGCGATGTCGAAGCGATCCCAGTTGATCGCCAGCTTGTCGCTGCCCTGGTTGATGGATAGCTGTTTGCCGTTGTCGATCACCAGGATATTGCCGTTGCCGGACACCACGCTGCCGTTTTGCGGCAGCGCGTGGGCCGGCGCCAGGGCGATCAGGCCCAGCGCCGCCAGCAGGCGCCCCTGCCAGCGGCGGCCGCTGCCCGCCTTGCCGCGCGCGCGCTTCAATTCACTGCCCACTTGCCAGCACTGCTGCAGCGGGTTCCAGAGTAAAGAGTAGGTCTTGTTCATCACAGCTTCCTTTTTAAAATGAACGAAGTGCAGTCTCCCAACACAGGAGAATTACCGAACACCAGCGTGCGACGCTCCAGAGCGTGTCCAAGCCACCGCCGCCGCAGCGCGGCGGAACATGAACAACGCCCTAAAGCAGCCAACTCGCTTGCGCCCAGATAGTGGGGCCCCGTTCCGGGGCCGCGTTGCCGGCGCTGACGCGCCAGGCCGCGCTGACATTCAATTGGCCATGGCCTTGTTGCCAACCCAGGCCCAGACCGAGCGCGCCGCGCTGGAGCCGGGGGTTGAGCTGCCCCCAACCGCGCTTATTGGCCCGGGTCTGGCCGTAGTCGTAGAACAACGCGGCCTGCACGCCGGGCCAAGCGGCGTAACGCGCTTCCAGATTGCCGATCCAGCCTTCGTCGCCGCTGGCGTCGCCGGCCGGGTAGGCGCGCACCGCATAGGGTCCGCCCAGGCTGATTTTTTCGGAGGAATCTAGGTTGCGACTCGCCCATTGGGCATTGAGCTGGGCGTACAGGCTCAGCCGCGTGCTCAGCCTTTGCAGCCGGACGCCGCTGAGGCTGAGCTTGCCGAAGCTGCCTTGGGTGTCGGTGGTCAGGTAGTCCCACCATTGCGCCAATGGATCTTCCATCCGCAGTTCGCCGGCGCTGTAGGCCAGCGACAGCTGGCTGAGCCCGCCGCCGCCCAGGCCGTCCTGGCCGTTGGCGCTGAGGGTGGCGGTCCACAGCCGCGCGCGCTTGACGCTGCGGCTACCGTCGAACTCGATGTCGTCCTTCAACTGCTTGTCTTCGTACAGCAGTTGGCCGTGCAGGCTGAAGTTGCGTCCGCGCCGCAGCGCCTGGCTGACAAAGCCGCTGGTGATGCGTGCATTGCCGTGCATGCCAAGATCGCTCAGGCTGCGCCCCAGCCGGTATTCCATATTGGAATAGGCGGCGCCCAACCGGGTCAGCCAAGGCCCCAACGGCAGTTGGTAGCTGATGCGCTGGTATTGCTGCCGGCCATCGCTGCCCATCGCGCGCAGGCTGAGCTGATCGCCCAGGGTGAGCGGGCTATTGAGGTTGAGACTACCGCCCAGCCGGTATTCGCCGGTGTATTTGCCGCCATAGTTATCGAGCTCGACGCCGCCGCTGAGCAAGGCGCCGGGCTGGGCCTGGAGCAGCAGATCGGAACGGCCGGCCTGGGTGCCGGGCCGCAAGGTGGCGCGCACATTGACGCCTGGCAAGTCGTTCAATCGCAGCAAGGCCTCGTCCAGCGCGTCACGCTCCACCAGCCGGCCTTCCAGCCCGCGCAAGGGCGCGCGCAGCACCTGGTCGCGGGTTCGCGATGCATTGTCCAGCTCCACCGCGCCGTAATGGCCTTCCTGGATCGCGATACTCACTTCGCCAGCCTCGATTTCCTGCGGCGGCAAATAGGCGCGGGCCAAAAGATAGCCGTGCCGCAGATAAAACCGCGTCAAGCGCTCCGCCGCCGCGCTCAATTCAGCCATGCCCAGTTCGCGGCCGGCCAGGTCTTGCAGCAGCGGCGCCAGCGTCGCCGCGTCAAAGGCGGTATTGCCGCTGAAACGGAAGCCGGCGACGCGCAGCCGCGGCCCGCTGTCCGGCTCCACCACCTCCGGCCTGGACGGCGCGCTCAGCTCCAGCTCCGGCGCGATGGATGGCGCCAATTGCGGCCGTGTCGACTCGATGTCGCGCAGCGATTGGCCCGCGTCCGGCAACTGCGCCAGCGCCGGCGCGCTCCAGGCCAGGGCCAGCAGCAGGTGATATGGATGCGCGCAAGGCGCGATGTGGCGGGTGATGTGCATGCAATCGCTCATGGGGGGGAAAGAGGGGTTCACCGCCGCGGCTGGCAGGGCGCGTCCAGCACTTCATAGCGCTGCTGCCTGCCGTCGTCCCGCTTGGGCAGTTGATAGTCGATCCGGCATTGCTGCTCCGGCGCCTCGCCCCAGGACACGCTCAATTCGCCACTGGGCTCCAGCCCCTTGGCCAGGATGCGGCCGCCCTGCCCCACCACACCGACGCTGTCGCCGGCACGGTTGCGCACCGTGGCGGCGAACGGCAGCGGCTTGTTGTCCGGCAAGCGGCTGTTGATCAGGGTGGCGCGCGCCATTTCGGTGTCGTAGGACAACATCACCACCGCGCCGGCGCGCGGCGCCAGGCCCTTGCTGCCCGTCTGTTTCAGTTCCACGTCCAAGGGCATGCCCTTGGGGTCGATATCTATGGTGTTGAGGTGATAAGGGGTCAGGCTGGGCACCACCGCGTAACCGCGGCCATCCACCCGCGCCTGACCGGAGCCCACCAGGGCGCCTTCGGCGTCCGGCACGCGCACCACCGCGATGGTCTCGCCCAGGCTGCGCGACAGGGTCAGCCCGCCGGGATGAGCCACCAGCGCGCCGGCGGCGCCAGCGGAATATTGGCGATAGCCCTGCCCGGCGCTGACGCTGGCGTTGAGCTGGGCGTACGGCAATCTATAGCCCAATTGCGCGCCGCCGCTGGCGCCTCCTTGCTCCGCATCGCTGGCGGAGACCGAGTAATTGACCTTGCCTTGTTCGTCCATCACGCCGGACACGGTGGCGGTGGCTTGCAAACCGCTGTTGGAATCGCGGGTGACGAAGCTGTTCAAGGTGGGCGTGCGCCGGCCCTCGCCCAAGGGCAGGCTCAGGTTGAGCAGATAGGTGGTGCGGCTGCCGTTGGCCGCGCTCAGCCCCTGGGTCAGGCTGCGCGTGCGCTGCACGGAAAGGCTGTAGCTGACGCCGCGCCAGCTATTGCCGTAGCCGGCGGAAAAATTGATTTCCTTGCTGGAGTCGCCCCAGAACTGCTGCATCGAGCCATTGGCGTACAGCGAGCCGCGGCCCCATTGCTGGCTGATGTTGGCATCAAAGCGGTGGCGTTGCCGCACCACGGAATCGAAGGGCTGTTGCTGCCGGAGCTGTTCCTTCACCGCGATGGCATCGGTCAGCGACAGAAAACCGGAGGTGGTGTAGCGGTAGGCCAGCAAGGAAAAGTTGGTGCCGGTGGCGTCCAGCCGCTTGCTGAACGACAGCCGCAGGCTATTGCCATGAAAGCGCCGTCCTTCCGGCTGCCGGCTCTGCGCGCGGGTCAGGTCGACGGCGAAAGCGCCCACCCGGGTATTGGCGGCCATGCCCAGCAAGGCCGACGCATAGTCGCTGGACGCGATCGCGCCGGTATAGGCGGTCCACAACCCATCCAGCCCGCGCTTGTAGATGGCTTGGACGAAGAAGGGGTCGTCGGCCACGCCCGGCTGTTTGAGCTGGCCGGCGATCAGGCTGTAGCGCTGCATATCTCTGCGCAGCAGCTGCGGCGTGGACGCATAGGGCACGACAAAGCTGCTTTCGGCGCCATCGGCCTCCACTACCTTGACCAGCAGATCGCCGCCATCGCTGTTGACTTGCAGATCGCGGATGGCGAAGGCGCCTGGCGCCACCGAAGTTTCGTAAATCAGGTAGCCGCGTTGCGACACGCTGACCTTGGCATTGCTTCTGGCGGTACCGTTGATCACCGGCGCGTAGTTGCGCTCGTTGTCCGGCAGCATGCGCGCGTCACTGCTCAGTTGCACGCCGCGGAAGGACAGACTGTCGAACAGCTCGCCGCTGCTGGAGGTTTCGCCCAACACCAGCTGCGAGCGCCAGGCCGGCACATCGGTCTGCAGATAGACCGAGCCGCTTTGATAACGGCCGGAGCGGCCGGACGACCAGGACAGCGAGCCGTTGTGGCGCAGCCGCCAGCGCCCCAGGTTGACGCCGCCATTCAGGCCGACATAAGCACTGCTATTGCGCGTGCCCCGGCTTTCGCTGCTGTATAGATTGGCGTTGTAATCGAGCATGGCGGCGCTGACGCCGCTCTCCCATTTCTCAGGACCGACGAAGCTGCTGCTGGTGGCGAAGTGGACGAACAGCGTTGGCACTTGCAAGGTCAGCTTCTGTTCCGCCATGTCCACGCTGACCTTAGCGCCCGGCACATATTGCGCCAGTTCGCCGCAAAACAGGCTGTCCGGCATCGGGTTGGGCTCGCCGCTGCCGCTCTGCCCGCGCGCGGCCTTGTCCATGTCCACGCCCATGCGCTCCAGTTGCTCGCGCTTGAAGCAAGGCTGCGCGCTGGCGCCGGGTTCGCGCTCCGCGAACACGATATCCTCCATGCCCTGCCAGCGGCCGTTGACGTTGATTTCCAGCCTATAGCTGCCGGCCTGAATCTGGCCTTCCCGTTCGAAGCGACTGAGATCAATGTCCTTCTGGCCCGCGCCAGTGAATAGATAGGACGCGTCGAACACCACATCGCGCGATGCCGCCCGAGGCGCAGCCGGCTGCTCGCCGCCGGCTGTGGCCGGCTCCGGCACTGCGGCCGGCGTCACGCCGTCGGCGTGGGCGGCGGCGCAGGCGCCGCTGAACAGGCCCGCCACCAATACCGCCAAAGGCCTGACCGCGGGCGCGCCCGTCCCGGCCTTGTCGCTTCCGCTCAAGCCACCCATATGCAGTCTCGCTTAATTGCTTCGATTCTTGATCCGGGGCCAGCCCCGGTGCGTGGAAAGTCACTGGCGAAAGCCTGACTATTGCAAGCGTGCCTCCGCGTCGATAATGCCGCCGAAGTCGTTCACCGCCTGAAAGCGGAGCAGAACACCGGGCTTGAAGGCCTGCGCCTGGCTCGGGATGGCGAAGCGCTCGGAGGAGAAAGGCTTGACCATGTCAACCGGCACTTCAATCGGCGTCAGGCTGGAGGCCTGCACATCGGCCTTGAACAGGGAAACGAAATAAGGCGTGGGGTTATGCGCTTCCAGATAATGCTTCCCGGCTTCTCTCACCACCGTCCAGCGCATTTTCCGCGGAGCCAGCGCCGGGTCGTCGCCCAAGGAGGAGGGTCGGAAAAACACTTTCAAGCGCGTGCGATAGGTGAACTGCAAGTAGTTTGCGCCGGCGGCCTTGGGCGGCACTTCCAGGAAATTGATCCAGAACACCGACTCCCGATCCGTGGCCAAGGGTTCGCCGCTATATAGCATGCGCACCACCTGGCGCTTGTCCGCATCCATGCGGAAAATCGGCGGCGACAGCGTGAACGGCACCGGGATATCGCTGGGCGCCACCGTGGCATCGCCCAGATCCAGCCAAGACTGCACCAAGACAGGGTCATTGCCCTTGTTTTCCAACTGGATGCTGACTTCCCGCTCTTGGGCGGGATAGATGATCCGCGTGCCGCGGATCACCAGCGCCGCCTCCGCGGTGCTTGCCCACATCAGGACCGCCACAGCATAAATAGCCGCCAGACCTGCATATTTGCGCGCCATCCATGCCATGGCCGCCCTCCTCAACTCAATTTCAGAACCTGGGGCTTAGCGGTAAGCCAGCACGTAGTCGATCTGGCTGAACACCGAGCCGCTGCCAGCATCCGTAGCGGGATTGATGCGCTCCAACTTGGCGGACAGCTCGACGGTGGCGGTACGCATTTTCGGATCCCCTGAAGTTGGCACATCCGGGGTGAAATTGGCTTCAGGTATATCCTCGCTATTGCCGGCACCCAGCGGAATCTTGACTGCGGAACTGCCCGTGCCCTTGTACAAGCCTATTTCCACGTTCGTGGCCGAACTGGGGCCGCTCAGCTTCAGACGGCCGGTGCCGCGATTCACGTTTAGGTTGTTCGGGTTGAAGGCGATTTGCACCCGATTGGCATTGCAGACATTGGACATGCCAGTAATCACCAGGCTGAACGGCACCGCGGCACTGCCGGTCGCCCCGATTTCCTCCGGCTTCAGGTTATTGAAATCCACTACCTTGTAGCCGTCTTCCTGACCGTCGATCAGGCAGGTGCTGCTGGCGACGCTGCCCTTGAACACGATTTCCCCGCGGTTGGCCGCAAACGCCTGGGATGCCAGGCCGACGCCCAAAGCCAATGCCACGCTAATAGTCAGCTTATTCATGTAACGCACTCCAAAATTTAATCCATCGAAATCCACAGCCGCGATCCTGAACGCCGAACCGCCACCGCTGGACACCCTATTAGGGGATACCCCGTTCCGGCGCGCCGCCTGCTTTCTGCTCGCCGGGAATTGGGCAGGCACATTATCTGCAGGCCCACGCGCCAGCTGAATGAGACGTTTCTCAAACCTTGCTGCAGTGCGGGAAAATGAGAAATTTCTTAATAGGTGAATATTTTCCTGTCCATCGCCACCGACTAGCTGACGAAATCCGGATAACGCTGGCGATGCCGTGGGCTTCCATGGGACCGCCATCCGGCGGCGGCTGAAGCATCTGTCATCCTGGGATGAAGTCTGCTACGCTGCCTGTCCGTTTCGACTTCTGCGTCCGCAGGATTTCACCATGCTCAAGTTTGACGTTCTGATCATAGGCAGCGGCCTGGCCGGCATGACCTTGGCGCTGCATCTGGCCGAAAGCCGCAAGGTGGGCTTGATCACCAAGCGCGATTTGCTGGAAGGCAGTTCCACTTACGCTCAAGGCGGCATCGCCGCGGTGCTGGACACCGAGGATTCGGTGGAAGAACACATCCGCGACACGCTGATCGCCGGCGCCGGGCTGTGCAATGAGGCCAGCACGCGTTTCATCGTCGAGCACTCCAAGGAGGCGATAGACTGGCTGATCGCCTTGGGCGTGCCCTTCACCAAGGATGAGACCCATCGCACCGGCTACCACCTGACGCGGGAAGGCGGGCACAGCCATCGCCGCATCATCCACGCGGCGGACGCCACCGGCGCGGCGGTGACCAGCACGCTGGGGCAGAAGATCAAGGCGCATCCCAATATCACCGAGCTGGAAGATCACATCGCCATCGATCTGATCACCTCGCGCAAGCTGGGGCTGCCGGGCAAGCGCGCCTACGGGGTCTACGCGCTGGACAAGCTGGCGGACCAGATCGTCACCATCGCCGCCAAACACACCATCCTGGCCTCGGGCGGCGCCGGCAAGGTCTATCTCTATACCACCAATCCTGACACCGCCACCGGCGACGGCATCGCCATGGGCTGGCGCGCCGGCTGCCGGGTGGCCAATATGGAATTCATGCAGTTCCACCCCACCTGCCTCTATCACCCGCACAGCAAGTCCTTCCTGATCACCGAGGCGGTGCGCGGCGAGGGCGGCATCCTGAAGCTGCCGGATGGCACCCGCTTCATGCCGGAACACGATCCGCGCGCCGAACTGGCGCCGCGCGACGTGGTGGCGCGCGCCATCGACTTCGAGATGAAGAAGCACGGCCTGGACTGCGTCTACCTGGACATTTCCTACAAGCCGGCCCATTTCATCCGCGAACACTTCCCCAATATCTACGCCCACTGCCTGGAGCTGGGGGTAGACATCACCCAGCAGCCCATTCCGGTGGTGCCGGCGGTGCATTTCACTTGCGGCGGCCTGGTCACCGACCTGAGCGGCCACACCGATGTCGACGCACTATATGCGGTGGGCGAAGTGGCCTGCACCGGCCTGCACGGCGCCAACCGCCTGGCCAGCAATTCCTTGCTGGAATGCCTGGTGATAGGCAAGGCGGCGGCGGAAGACATTCTGGCCGCGCCGGAAATCAAGCTGCCCAAGATCCCGGATTGGGACGACAGCCAGGTGACGGACCCGGACGAAGAAGTGGTGATTTCCCACAACTGGGACGAGCTGCGCCGGGCGATGTGGGACTATGTGGGCATCGTGCGCACCAATAAGCGGCTGATGCGCGCGCAGAACCGCATCCGCCTGCTGGCCGAGGAGATCAATGAGTATTACCGCCATTTCCATGTCAGCAACGATCTGATCGAGCTGCGCAACTTGGTGCAGACTTCGGAGTTGATCGTGCGTTCCGCGCTGCTGCGCAAGGAGAGCCGCGGCCTGCATTACAGCCGCGACTATCCGGAAAAACTGGAACTGGCGCAGGAAACCATCCTGACGCCGGAAGACACGCCAGTCGCCAAGCCGGACTGACGGTCCGGGCGGGCTACACCCCGCCCAGATAGTCCATCTTGCCCAGCGGCACGCCGTTGTGACGCAGGATGGCGTAGGCGGTGGTGATGTGAAAGTAGAAATTGGGTAGCACGAAGCCCAGCAGATAGCTCTGACCGCTGAAGCGGATCTCCTCGCCGCGCACTTTCAGCACCACCTCTCGTGTTTCGCTGCCATCGATCTGCGCGGCGGAGAAGCCCTGCACATAGGCCACGGTCTTGGCGATGCGTTGGCGCAGCTCGTCGAAGCTGGCCTCTTCGTCGGCGTAGCTCGGCACCTCAACGCCCGCCAGCCGCGCGACACAGCCCTTGGCGCTGTCGCTGGCGATCTGCACCTGGCGCGTCAGCGCGAACATATCCGGCGCCAAGCGGGCGTTCAGCAGCACTTCCGGCGCGATCTTGCGCGCGGCGGCGTCGGCGGCGGCCTTGTCCAGCAAGGCGGACAAATTGTTCAGGCCCCGGATCAGCACCGGGACGGAAGCTTGATACATGGAAACAGACATCGGCGGGCTCCTGTCGGATAAGGGAAAACGGCCGATCCGGCCAGGACGGCGGGGATGCGGCTCGCCGTTACAGCATAAGCGAAAGCGCCGCGGCCGTGGGCTCCCACAGTGGCGGCGCTTTCCTTCCATGTCTCCAACGACTCACGGACAAGGCACGTGAATGCTTTTCGAGCCCGCGTAAATATTCTTGCAAGTCGCCTTGGAACCTATGCCGTCCAGGGTAAAGTGCGGATCGCTCTTCTGATGGCAGCCCTTGGACACATTCAGCTTACATGCCGATTTATCGATCATTTCCTTCAAGGCATCGCTTTTATTGCTCAGGTATTCGGTGGCCTCGGCCTGGGTATAGGCTTTCACATCGCTGTTGGCGGGATCGTTCCAGCCTTTCTTGAACGTGATCCCCGCATTGGCGGCGCCCATTGTCAATACGGCCAGCAGGCCTGCCAGCCAACACATCGCGCTAGTTTTGCTCATCATCAGCTCCTACCCGGGTGTATGAATGCTTGGCGCGGACGCGCAGCGCCACGGTCGGGTCCGGGCAAGCGGCATGCTCCCGCCCAAACCTTATGACAAACAATAGTAAGGGATAGGCCGGTAGTTCACCTGACCAACAAGACTGTTGTCATAACTTTGCGAGTGTGAGCCCTTAGAACCTGTTTACGATCTCGCGAGCTAAGGCGAGACAAGGCGAAAATGGCTGAGAAAGCGGAATGTACAAGCGGTACATGAGCATTTCGAAGACGTTTTCAACGCCGTATCGCCGACGCACAGCAGATCGTAAACAGGTTCTTAGAGCCTGTTCAAAGTCTCGCGAGCAAGAGCGAGACAAGGCGAAAACGGCCAAGAAAGCGGAATGTACTCGTGGTACATGAGCACTGAGCTTGGTTTCAACGCCCATTTCTATCCATCCCGCCGACGCGCAGCAGATCGTAAACAAGTTCTTACTCAGGCTTGGCCAATGGCAGGGTGAACCAGAACGCGCAACCGCCGGCCACGGTGCTATTGGCGCCGAATTCGCCGCGGTGGAATTCGACGATGGAACGGCAGATATTCAGGCCTATGCCCATGCCGTCCGGCTTGGTGGAATAGAACGGGGTGAACAGATTGCTCTTCATCGCCTCGGACAGACCGGGGCCATTGTCCACCACTTCCACTCGCCAGAACGCGGACCCAATGGAAGTGCGCACCTTGACCCGCGGCCGCTTGGTTTGCGCTTCCTGCATCGCCTCGATCGCGTTTTTCATCAGATTGAGCAGCACTTGTTCGATCAGCACCGGGTCCATGTCCAGCAGACAGCGGCCAAGGTCCTGCTCCACTTGCAGCTTGACGCCGGCCTTGGTGGCCAGGCCCTCCGCCAGGCCGACCGCGCGCAGCACCACCGGCCCCGGCTCCACCCGCTCCAGCTGCGGCTCGTGTTTCTTGACGAAGGCGCGAATGCTGCTGACGATCTGGGCGGCGCGCTTGGCCTGCTCGGCAATGGCCTGGATCGCCTCGCGCACGCCGGCCGGCAATTCCAGCGCCGCCGGCAAGCGACGGCTGACGCCGGCGGCATAGGTGTTGATCGCGGTCAGCGGCTGGTTCAGCTCATGCGCCAGCGTGGAGGCCATTTCGCCCATGGCGATCAGGCGCGAGGTGTTTTGCAAACGCTCCTGCTGCGCCAGTTCCCGTCCTTCGCGCGCCTTGTCCTCGCTGATGTCGGCCAGGATGGCCAGCCAGGCGGATTCGCCGTTCACCCAGTCGATGCGGCGACGGTGGGCCTGGAACCAGCTGGTGCCGCCGTCGGTGGTGAACTCCAAACCGTATTCGTCCTGCTCCGGTTGCTCCTGCAAGCCGGGCAGCAGCACGCAGCAAGGGCCGTCCGGTTCCAGCGTCAGCCACAGCCGGGCAAACGCCGGATTGGCGTACAACAACAGTCCGCCGCTCTCTTCCATCACGCAGACGCCGGCCACCAGACCGTTGAGCACGGTGAGGAAGCGCTGGTGCGAGGCATTGAGCGCCAGCCGCTGCCGCTTGCGCTCGGTGATGTCGAACAAGGACGCGATCCAGCCGCGCTGGCTGCCGTCCGCCTCCACCAAGGGCGTGGCGTAAAGCCTCACCTCGATGAATTCGCCATCCTTGCGCGCGAAACGCAGCTCGAAGCCCTGCTCCGGCTGGCGGTTATCGCGCACCGCAGCGATGGCCGCGGTCATGGTGGCGTGGTCGTCGGCCGGCCAGAACGCGTGCGGCGGCGCCTGGCCCACCAGTTCCTCGGCGCTGAAGCCCAACATGTCGCAGAAGGCGCGGTTGACGCGCACGATGCGCCCTTCGTCTTCCAGCGCCACCAGACCGCTCTTCATGCAGTCTTCTATCGCCTGGCGCAGCGACACTTCCTTGGCCAGCGCCTGCTCGGCGTGGGCGCGCTCGCGCACATGGCGGCGGATGCGCCAGGCCGCGTACAACAGCGCGCTGACCAGCAATACGATCAGCCCGGACAGCACCGGCAGGGTCAGGCCCAGACCGGCGCGGTAGCTGACCGCGTGCAGATAGAGGCCGTAACCGGGCGGGTCGAAACTGGTCTGGTGCGAGACGGTGCCCGGGCGCTCCGCCGGGTCGAACTTGCTGGCCAGGATCTTGCCGCTCAGGTCCTGGATGCTGATGGAGTTCTTGGAGGCGATCCACCACGGCACCTGGTTGAACAGCAGCAGGTCCAGTTGGTAGCTGAGCCGCAGCCCGCCCAGCGGCTTGCCGTCGTGGACGATGGGCACGGCCAGGTCGAAACGGTATTTGCCGTCCCCGCCCTGGTAGGGCTCGCCGTAGCTGGGACGCAGCAGACGGTTGGCGCGCCACAGCGCGTCGAACTCCTCGCCGCGCAACACCCTGCCGTCGCGGCGGGTGCCGTGCTGATCGCGCAACACCCGGCCGTCCAGGTCCACTTGCTCTATGGTCAGCAGTTCCGGGTTTTCACGCAGGTAGAAGGAGGCCTGGCGCGCGAAGCGCAGGCTGTCGATGGCGCCGCCCTCGATCTCCCGGCTCAGCGTGTCGCCCCACTCCTGCTGCCCTTCCAGATGCATGCGCAGCGACTGCTCCAGCCACAGCACTTCCTGGATCAGATTATCCTGCTGCTCGTCGCGCCAATCGCGGTAGACCAGGTAGAACAGGCTGCCCAGCGCCAAAACCAGCGCCAGCAGCAGCGAGGCCGCGCTGAGCCAGAGCATGCGGGGAGAGCGGCGTTGCGCCATATTTTTTATTTGCATGACATACTAGGGAAAATCCTAATGCTGAAGTCCCTAATGGCTGAAGGACCGGGGAACTTCTACTTTACACCGAACACAGAGACTGTCCACAAGGACAGCATATAAAGGAAAGTAGCCTCAGCTTTACCCTTAAAAATACAAAAGCATAATATTAAGCATGGGCAGCCTTTCCTAAATCCGCACCATGCATTCACATTGGAGATGAGAATGAAACTGAAGTTTGCCGCCGTGGCCGTTTGCGCCGCGTTCGCATTGTCCGCCACCGCCAACGCCGCCGGCGAGATCGTCATCAAGTTCAGCCATGTGGTTTCCCCGGACACCCCCAAGGGCAAGGCCGCGGAATACTTCAAGAAACTGGCGGAGCAACGCACCAAGGGCAAGGTCAAGGTGCAAGTGTATCCCAACAGCCAGTTGTACAAGGACAAGGAAGAACTGGAAGCGCTGCAGTTGGGCGCGGTGCAGATGCTGGCGCCCAGCCTGGCCAAGTTCGGCCCGCTGGGGGTGAAGGAGTTCGAGGTCTTCGACTTGCCTTATCTGTTCGACAACTACGATCAGGTCAACAAGGTGATGCACGGCCCCATCGGCAAGCAATTGCTGGGCAAGCTGGAGAGCAAGGGCATCAAGGGCCTGGCCTATTGGGACAACGGCTTCAAGAATTTCTCCGCCAACAAACCCATCCGCACCCCGGCCGACCTCAAGGGCATGAAGATCCGCATCCAGTCGTCCAAGGTGCTGGAAGAGGAAATGCGCACCCTGGGCGCGCTGCCGCAGGTAATGGCCTTCTCCGAGGTATACCAGGCGCTGCAGACCGGCGTGGTGGACGGCACCGAGCTGGAAGCGTCCAATCTGTACACCAGCAAGGCCTATGAGGTGCAGAAACAGCTGACGCTGACCCAGCATGGCTTCCTCGGCTACGCCGTCATCGTCAACAAGAAGTTCTGGGACGGCCTGCCGGCCGATGTCCGTACCCAGCTGGACAGCGCGATCCGCGATGCGTCCATCTACGCCAACGACATCGCCAAGAAGGAAAACGAACGCGCGCTGGCCGGCATCAAGGCCGCCGGCAAGACCCAGATCTATACACCCACTCCGCAGGAGCGCAGCGCCTTCAAGAAAGCGCTGGCGCCGGTCCATGCCAAGATGGCCGGCCGCATCGGTCAGGATCTGCTAAACCAGATTTATAAAGAGACCGGTTTCAACCCGGCCAAATAAGACCATGCGAGTCCAAGAGCATGCCAGGCGGCATGCTCTTGTTCCATGCGGAGACAGCCATGTTCAAATTCCTCGATCACCTTGAGGAGTGGATGATCGCCTGCCTGATGGGGGCCGCCACCCTCATCACCTTTGCCGCGGTATTGCACCGCTACGGCTCGGGCATCGCCACTCTGCAGCCGCTGCTGGCCCACATCAATATGTCCTGGGCGCAGGAGCTGACCATTTACCTCTTTGTCTGGATGGCCAAGTTTGGCGCCGCCTACGGCGTGCGCACCGGCATCCATGTCGGCGTCGATGTGCTGATCAACCGGCTCAGCGACAAGCGCCGCGCCCGCTTCATCGTGTTCGGCCTGCTGGCCGGCGCACTGTTCACCGGCACCGTCGCCGTCATGGGCGCCGATTTCGTCTGGGACATCGCCCACACCGATCAAACTTCCCCCGATCTGGAAGCGCCGATGTGGCTGGTCTACCTGGCCATTCCCTGTGGCTCTTCGCTGATGTGCTTCCGCTTCCTGCAAGTGGCCTGGAACTTCGTCAAGACCGGCTCGCTGCCCAAGCATGACCATGGCCATGTGGATGGCCTGGAAGGCGATGAGCAACTGGACAATATGCACCCCCATGATCTGCACCACGGAGGCCGGCCATGAGCGCCTTGATCATTTTTGGCCTGCTGATGCTGCTGATGCTGACCGGCATGCCGATTTCCATTTCCCTGGGCCTGACGGTGCTGACCTTCCTGTTCACCATGACGGAAGTGCCGATCACCTCGGTGGCGCTGAAGCTGTTCACCGGCATCGAGAAGTTCGAGATCATGGCCATCCCCTTCTTCATCCTGGCCGGCAACTTCCTGATGCACGGCGGGGTGGCCAAGCGCATGATACGCTTCGCCACCACCCTGGTCGGCCATTGGTACGGCGGGCTGGGCCTGGCCGGCGTGGTCTCCTGCGCGCTGTTCGCCGCCATCACCGGCTCCTCGGTGGCCACCGTGGTGGCGGTGGGCTCCATCATCCTGCCGGCCATGGTCAAGCAGGGCTATCCGCAGCGCTTCGGCGCCGGGGTGATCACCACTTCCGGCGCGCTGGGCATCCTGTTCCCGCCATCGATCAACCTGGTGATGTACAGCATCGCCACCGCCGGCATGGATGTCACCGGTCCCAACGGCATGAGCGTCAGCACCGCATCGGTGGGCCAGCTGTTCATGGCCGGCGTGCTGCCCGGCCTGTGCCTGTCCCTGCTGCTGGGCCTGACCACCTGGTTCCGCGCCAAGAAATTCGATTACCCGCGGCTGCCACGCGCCAGTTGGGGCGAGCGCTGGCAGGCCTTCCGCGACAGCGTCTGGGGCTTGCTGCTGATCGCGCTGGTGATAGGCGGCATCTACAGCGGCATCTTCACGCCCACCGAGGCGGCGGCGATGGCGGCGGTGTACGCCTTCGTGATCGCGGTCTTCGTCTACAAGGACATGGGGCTGAAGGACGTGCCCAAGGTGTTGCTGAACGCGGCGTCGATGAGCTCCATGCTGCTCTACATCATCACCAACGCGGTGCTGTTCTCCTTCCTGCTGGCTTCCGAGCAGATTCCGCAGGCGATGGCGGCGTGGATGACCAGCCAGGGCCTGGGCATCGTCGCCTTCCTGCTGCTGACCAATATCCTGCTGCTGGCCGCCGGCAACTTCATGGACCCGTCGGCCATCGTGCTGATCATGGCGCCCATCCTCTATCCGGTGGCGGTGAAACTGGGCGTCAATCCCATCCATTTCGGCATTCTGATCGCGGTTAACATGGAAGTGGGCATGTGCCATCCGCCGGTGGGATTGAACCTTTACGTCGCCTCAGGCATCACCAAGATGGGCATCACCGAACTGACGGTGGCGGTGTGGCCGTGGCTGCTGACCATGCTGGGTTTCCTGGTGGCCGTCACCTATGTGCCGGAAATCTCGCTGTGGCTGCCGCGCGCGCTGGGCATGGTGAATTAGCATCCGCCTGACAAGCATGAAAACGCGGTGGCATTCGCCATCGCGTTTTTTGTCAGACAAGGCGATAGCCCGCTCCGCCGTTAAGCCCGTATAATGTGTAGTTACTCCCTTACACCAACCAACCACCTAAAGATCAACCTCAGGAGTCCCAGAGAATGGACGAGCAATTGCGCCAGAGCGCACTGGAATACCACCAGTACCCCAACCCGGGCAAAATCCAGGTTGCCCCGACCAAGCCTCTCACCACCCAGCGCGACCTCGCCCTGGCCTACTCCCCCGGGGTGGCCGCCGCCTGCGACGCCATCGTGGAAGATCCGCTGAACGCCTATAAATACACCGCGCGCGGCAATCTGGTGGCGGTGATTTCCAACGGCACCGCTGTGCTGGGCCTGGGCAATATCGGCGCGCTGGCCGGCAAGCCGGTGATGGAAGGCAAGGGCGTGCTGTTCAAGAAGTTCGCCGGCATCGATGTGTTCGACATCGAGGTCAACGAGCTGGACCCGGACAAGCTGGTGGACATCATCTGTTCGCTGGAACCCACCTTTGGCGGCATCAATCTGGAAGACATCAAGGCGCCGGAGTGCTTCTACATCGAGAAGAAGTGCCGCGAACGCATGAACATCCCGGTGTTCCATGACGACCAGCACGGCACCGCCATCGTGGCCGCAGCCGCGGTGCTCAACGGCCTGCGTCTGGTGGAGAAGGACATCGCTCAAGTGCGCGTGGTGGCTTCCGGCGCCGGCGCCGCCGCCATCGCCTGCCTGGACCTGCTGGTGGCGCTGGGCGTGAAGCGCGAGAACATCACCGTCTGCGACTCCAAGGGCGTGATCTACGAAGGCCGCGACGAGAAACTGGACGACTCCAAGAAGCGCTACGCGATCAAGGACAACGGTCAACGCAAGCTGGCCGACGCCATGGCCGGCGCCGACATCTTCATGGGCCTGTCCGGTCCCAAGCTGGTGTCCCAGGACATGGTCAAATCCATGGCCCGCGCGCCGCTGATCCTGGCCATGGCCAACCCGGAGCCGGAAATCCTGCCGCCGCTGGTGAAGGAAGTCCGCCCGGACGCCATCATCGGCACCGGCCGTTCGGACTACCCGAACCAAGTGAACAACGTGCTGTGCTTCCCCTTCATCTTCCGCGGCGCGCTGGACGTGGGCGCCACCACCATCAATGAAGAGATGAAGCTGGCCACCGTGCGCGCGATCGCCGATCTGGCGCTGGCCGAACAGAACGATGTGGTGGCCACCGCCTACGGCGACCAGGAACTGTCCTTCGGCCCGGAATACGTGATTCCGAAACCGTTCGACCCGCGTCTGATCGTCAAGATCGCGCCCGCCGTGGCCAAGGCCGCGATGGATTCCGGCGTCGCCACCCGTCCGATCCAGGACTTCGACGCCTACGCCGATCAACTGGCCCAGTTCGTGTACAAGACCAATCTGTTCATGAAGCCGGTGTTCGCCCAGGCCAAGAAAGACCAGAAGCGCGTGGTGCTGACCGAGGGCGAGGACGAGCGCGTGCTGCACGCCACTCAGGAAATCGTCACCCAAGGCCTGGCCAAGCCCATCCTGATCGGCCGCCCCAGCGTCATCGACATGCGCATCCAGAAGCTGGGCCTGAAGCTGGTGGCCGGCAAGGACTTCGAGATCGTCAACAACGAATCCGATCCGCGCTTCGCCGAGTACTGGAAAGAGTACTACCAGCTGACCAAGCGCAAGGGCGTGTCGCAGGAGCAGGCTCGCCGCCGCGTGATCGGCAACACCACGCTGATCGGCGCAATGATGGTGCGCCGCGGCGACGCGGACGCGATGATCTGCGGCACCTACGGGCCGTACCGCCAGCACTTCGACATCGTCGAAACCGTGCTCGGCTACAACAACCCGGAGCAAGTGGCCGGCGCGATGAACGCGCTGATCCTGCCCACCGGCAATATCTTCATCGCCGACACCTACGTCAACGCCGACCCGAGCGCCGAGCAACTGGCCAGCATCACCCGCATGGCCAGCGAATCGATCAAGCGCTTCGGCATTGCGCCCAAGGCCGCGCTGCTGTCCAACTCCAGCTTCGGCACGCTGAACAGCGCCTCGGCGCAGAAGATGCGCGCCGCCTTCGACCAGATCCGCTCGGCGCAGCCGGACCTGGAAATCGACGGTGAAATGCAGGGCGACGCCGCGCTGGTGGAAAGCATCCGCAACCAGGCCATGCCGGACAGCACGCTGAAGGGCTCGGCCAATCTGTTGATCATGCCGAACGTGGAAGCCGCCAACATCAGCTACAACCTGTTGCGCGTTTCCGCCTCCGACGGCGTGACCATCGGCCCCATCCTGATGGGCATGAGCAAGCCGGCTCACATCCTGACCCCGATCGCTTCGGTGCGCCGCATCGTCAACATGGTGGCGCTGGCCGCCGTGGATGCGCAAAACAGCAAGTAAGCGTTTGCCTGGGATTTAAGGCATATACTGAACGGGCAAGCACAGCTTGCCCGTTTTTTCTTGGCCAAGGGAGCCGCTCATGAGCAACGAATTCAACCCCAACGACCCCTTCTCCCTGTTCCGCCAGTTCTGGCAAAATGCCACTCCGCCCGGCATGCAGCCTTTCCTGCCGCCGATGAGCGAAGAGGAAATCGATCGCAAGCTAGCGGAATTGCGCGTGGTGGAAAGCTGGCTGACCATGAATATGGGCATGCTGGGCATGCAGATCAAAACCCTGGAAATGCAGAAATCGGCACTGCATTCGATGCGGCCGAAAGACCCTCCGCACGCCTGATTCCCAAGCCTGCGGATTGGAGTTTGCCGGTGAGGCAAACAACGCTACACTCTAGCGTCCGGCTGCGGACCTCCATGACCAAGAGTGTGCAAGCGCAGCCCCTCCATGCCTGTGGACTGCGCCTCTCGCGCCTATCCTAATAGACAACAACAACGACTTCACCCTGCGGACGCCATGCGTTTTTCTAACGATTTCTCCTCGCAGCCGGCCGCTTCCGGCCTGCCGCCCATTCCTGTCTGGCTCTTGCTGCTGATCGCCGCCGCCTGGCTCTTGCCCGGCCTAGTCGGCCATGAACCGTGGAAACCCGACGAAGCCTATACCTTCGGCTTGGTGCGCCATATCGCGCTGACCGGCGATTGGGTGGTGCCGACGCTGGCCGGCGAGCCCTTCATGGAAAAGCCGCCGCTGTTCTTCATCAGCGCCGCCTTCGCCATGCGCTGCCTCAGCGGCTGGCTCAGCGCGCCGGACGCCGCGCGCCTGGCCGCCGGAGGCTGGCTGGCGCTGACGCTAGGCGGCATCGCCACCGCCGCCGGCGCGCTGTACGGCCGCCGCGCCGCGGCCTGGGGCGCCATCTTGCTGCTGGGCTGTCTGGGCCTGTCCATGCGCGCCCACCAGATGATCACCGACACCGCGCTGCTCGCCGGCATGGCCTGGGGCCTGGCCGGCATGGTGCTGCTGCGCCGGCGCGCGGTGCTCGGCGGAGTGCTGCTGGGGCTGGGCGGCGCGGTATCCTTCTTGAGCAAGGGCCTGCTCGGCCCCGGCTGCCTGGGCCTGAGCGCCTTGTTGCTGCCGCTGCATCCGGACTACCGCAACCGCGGCTACCTGAAGGGACTGCTGATCGCCGCGCTGGTGGGCTTGCCGCTGCCCGCACTGTGGGTGCTCAAGCTGTACCAGCGCGACCCGGCGCTGTTCCAGCTATGGTTCCAGGTCAATAACTTCGGCCGCTTCAACGGCAGCGCCCACCTGGGCCCCAAAGCGCCCAAGCTGTTCTACGCCCGCACCCTGCCGTGGTACGGCATTCCGGTGCTGCCGCTGGCGCTATGGGGCTTGTGGCGCGGCCGCCGGCAATGGACCCGCGCCTGGCCGGCGGCGCCGGCTCTGTGCTGGCTGGTGACGCTGGGCGTGCTCTCCCTCGCCGGCGACGCCCGCGAACTGTACGCAATGCCGCTATTGCTCCCCCTGGCGCTGCTGGCCGTCACCGGTCTGCAGGCCGGCGGCCATGGCCGCGCCTGGAGCACGCTGTCACTGCTGCCCTTGCTGCTGAGCCTGGCGCTGAGCGCGCTGCTGCTGGCCGTGGCCTGGGTGTTGTCCACCGGCGAACCCACGCAATGGGCCAAGGTGATCCTGCATCGCAAATTCACCGATTGGCAGCCAAGCTGGCATCCATGGACCTGGCTGGCCTATGGCCTGATCGCCGGCGGCGTGATCTGGCTATGGCGGCGGCTGCCGGCCAATACCGCTCCCGGCTTCGCCTGGCGCTGGAGCCTGACCATCGTGCTGCTGTGGGGCGGACTGGCCACGCTGTGGCTGCCGGCGCTGGACCACGGCATGCGCTACCGCGAGACCTTCGCGCCGCTGCGCCCGGTATTCGCCGACATCCGCGCGCAAGGCGGCTGCGTCGCCAGCATGGGCTTGGGCGAACCGCAGCGCGCGCTGCTGGATTATTACGCCGATTACCACACGCTGCGGCTGGAAAGCAGCCCGCAAGCCGGCCAATGCCAGTGGCTGCTGGTGCAAACCCTGCATGACCAACTACCGGCCTTTGCCGCCACGCTGACACCGTTGCGGAGTTTTCAGCGCCCGGGCGATGTCAAGGAACGCTTCCGCCTCTACCGGCTGGAACAGCCGCTGGAACGCTTGCAGACCTCGGCAAATAATTCCAATTGACTTGATTTCACACGAAATAGTCACACTTAGTCACAATTTGCCCAACATTCATTAACAATTGGCGACCCGGCATCACGTAGCCTTAACCCTTTTTTGTTTGAGGTTATGGTATGTCGGCGCTGAACGCGGTGGATTTATTCTGGTCCTTGGCCAGCGGGCGCTTTTCCCGCAAAGACGGCTTCGACGAAGGGAAGAATCGCTGCAAATTCGCGCTGCGCGGCTTGCTGACGCTGCCGTGGACACTGCGCTGGCTGGACACTTGGCGCCAACAGCCCGCGCTGCGGCAACATCTGCAGGCCAACCCGCGGCTGGCCTGCAAGCTGCATCGGCCCTATCTCTACCGCTCGCTGAGCCAGGGCGGCAAGCTCGCCGCGCTCCGCGCCCATTACCAGGCGCTGGCGGAGCGGATCTCGCCGGCCGCCTATCGCAGCCTGCTCGATGACGCCGGGCTGACACTGGCCGAGCTCAATGGCAAGAACGATGCCGAGATCAAGGCGCGGCTGACCCACCAGCACAGCTTCGACAAGGAGGGTGAGCTGTCGCTGCAAATCTGCAATGCCGACGACGTCGCCATCGCCACGCTGACCTTCACCATCGCCCGGCGCCACGACGACATCGCCATCATCATTGGCGGCCTGCAAGGCCCGCGCAAACCCCATGGCGCCGACGCTGTGCATCAACTGACCAAGCAAAGCCACGGCTTGTTTCCCAAGCGCCTGGCGGTGGAAGCCTTGATCGCCCTGGCGCAGGAAATCGGCGCGAAGCAAGTGCTGGCCGTCAGCAAATGGCAGCACATCTATAGCTCCTGGCGCTATCGCCGTCACTTCTTTGCCGACTACGACAGCTTCTGGGACACCTTCGACGCCCAAGCCACCGCTTGCAAACGCTTCTTCAGCCTGCCGCTGCAGCTGCCGCGCAAACCGCTGAGCGAGATCGCCAGCAAGAAGCGTTCGGAATACCAACGCCGCTACGCGCTGCTGGATGAACTGGCGTTACAGAGCCGCCACGCGCTCACGCGCCAGGCCGCCGCAGGCTGAACGCCGGTTCGGCGCGGCTGAAATCATCGCCGCCCAGCTTGCCCACCAAGGCCAGCGCATCGGAATGCAGCCGGCCGTCGCGCCAGGCCTCATCCGCCACATGCACGTGACGCACTTCGCCCAGCACCAGATTGCCGGCCCCGGCGCCCTGGCCCAAGGCCAGGCACTGACTGAGCACGCACTCGAAACGCAGCGGCGCCAGCTCCACGCCGGGCGCCTTCACCTGGCGGCTGCGCGCCTTGCCGACGCCGGCGAGATCGAACTCGTCCACCTCCGCCGCATACGGACCGCAGCTGACGTTCATCGCTTCCGCCAGCCGTTCCGACACCACATTGACCACGAATTCGCCGGTGGCGCGGATATTGGCCAGCGTGTCCTTTTCGCCGCCGGCGGCCGGCGTCAGAATGCTCAAGGCCAACACCGGCGGGCTGACGCTGGCGACGGTGAAGAAGGAAAATGGCGCCAGATTGGCCACGCCGTGCAAATCCTGGGTACTGACCCAGGCGATGGGGCGCGGCTGCACGCTGCCCACCAGTAAGGGATACACCGACTCCGCCGGCAAGGCGCTGATATCGCAATCCATTTTCTTTCCTCCTTGATGCCATCATTCTAATGCTGCACAGCAGCAAAATACCAGCCCGCAATGCAGTACCCGACGATGGTGTCACGGCGGCTCGGCGGGTAAAATGGCGCGATGAACTCACCTCGTTTTATCCATCTGCGCCTTCATTCGGAATTCTCCATCACCGACGGCATCGTGCGCCTGGATGACGCCATCAAGCGCGCCATACAGGACAAGATGCCGGCGGTGGGCATGTCCGATCTGATGAACATCTTCGGCATGGTCAAGTTCTACAAGGGCTGCCGGGACAAGGGCATCAAGCCCATCGTTTCCTGCGACATCTGGCTGGAAAACGAGGATGACCGCGACAAGCCCTATCGCATGATGCTGACGGTGAAGAACCGCCAAGGCTATGGACGCTTGTGCGAACTGCTGGCCGATGCCTACACCCACAACCAGTACCGCGGCCGCGCCGAAATCAAGCGCGCCTGGCTGGAAAACGGCGACAACAGCGGCCTGATCTGCCTGTCCGGCGCCCATCTGGGCGATGTCGGCCAGGCGCTACTGCAAGGGCAGCGCGATGAGGCGCGCAGGCGAGCCGAATACTGGGAGCGCTGCTTCCCCGACAGCTTCTACCTGGAGCTGCAACGCCTGGACAATCCGCAAGTGGAGCACGCCCTGCAGGCCTCGCTGTGGCTGGCCGGCGAAACCAGCCTGCCGGTGGTGGCCACTCATCCCATCCAGTTCATGGACCCGGACGATTTCAAGGCCCATGAAGCTCGAGTCTGCATCGCCGAAGGCTTCACCCTGGGCGACAAGCGCCGGCCGCGCAGTTTCGAGGAGAACCAATACTTCCTGTCCACCGAGCAAATGCTGGAGCGCTTCGCCGACATTCCCGAAGCGCTGGAAAACTCGGTGGAAATCGCCCGCCGCTGTAATATCAGCGTGCAGCTGGGCAAGAACTATCTGCCGCAATTCCCCACCCCGGATGGCATGACGCTGGACGACTACCTGATCCACCTGTCCGAGCAAGGCCTGGAGGAGAGGCTGGAGAAGCTCTACCCGGACCCGGAAGTCCGCGCACAAGAGCGCCCTCGCTACGACGAGCGCCTGAAGATCGAGTGCGACACCATCGTCCAGATGGGCTTCCCTGGCTACTTCCTGATCGTGGCCGACTTCATCAACTGGGCCAAGAACAACGGCTGCCCGGTGGGCCCCGGCCGCGGCTCCGGCGCCGGCTCGCTGGTGGCTTACAGCATAGGCATCACCGACATCGACCCGCTGGCCTATGCGCTGCTGTTCGAGCGCTTCCTCAACCCCGAGCGGGTATCGATGCCCGACTTCGACATCGACTTCTGCCAGGACAATCGTTACCGCGTGATCGAATACGTGCGCCAGAAATACGGCGCCGAGGCGGTATCGCAGATCGCCACCTTCGGCACCATGGCGGCCAAGGCGGTGGTGCGCGACGTCGGCCGGGTGCTGGACCTGCCCTATATGTTCTGCGACGGCGTCTCCAAGCTGATTCCGGCCGCGCCCGGCAAGCAGTACTCGCTGGACGACGCGGTGGAAATGGAACCGGTGCTGCGCGAGCGGCTGGAAAACGAGGAAGAACTGCGCGAGCTGTGGGAACTGGCCAAGAAGCTGGAAGGCCTGACCCGCAACATCGGCATGCACGCCGGCGGCGTGTTGATCGCGCCGGGCAAGATCACCGACTTCTGCCCGATGTATCAAGCCAGCGCCGACGGCGCGGTGCCGGTGTCGATGCTGGACAAGGACGATGTGGAAAAAGTCGGCCTGGTGAAGTTCGACTTCCTGGGCCTGCGCAACCTGACCATTATCGAACTGGCGGTGCGCTACATCAAAGACCTGGACCCCGCCTTCGACACCGACCTGAATCTGCTCGAGTTCACCGATCAAGCCGCCTACAAGGTGCTGCAGCAAGCCAATACCACCGCGGTGTTCCAGCTTGAATCGGACGGCATGAAACGGCTGCTGGAAAAACTGAAGCCCGACCGTTTCGAAGACATCATCGCTGTGCTGGCCCTGTACCGTCCGGGCCCGCTCGGCTCCGGCATGGTGGACGACTTCATCCTGCGCAAGGCCGGCAAGCAAGAGGTCGACTACTACCACCCAGACCTGCAGGCCTGCCTGGACCCGACCTACGGCGTGATCGTCTACCAGGAACAGGTGATGCAGATCTCGCAGATCATAGGCGGCTACACTCTGGGCGGCGCCGACATGCTGCGCCGCGCGATGGGTAAGAAAAAGCCGGAGGAAATGGCCGAGCACCGCGGCAAGATCGCCCAGGGCGCGGCGACCAAGGGCTACGATCCCAAGTTGGCCGAGATGCTGTTCGACCTGATGGCCAAGTTCGCCGAGTACGGCTTCAACAAATCGCACACCGCCGCTTACGCGGTGGTGTCCTACCAGACCGCATGGCTCAAGGCTCATCACACCGCGGCCTTCATGGCGGCCACCATGTCCTCGGAATTGGACAACACCGACCAGCTCAAGGTGTTCTACGACGACAGCGTGGACAGCAAGAACAAGCTGATCTTCCTGCCCCCAGACGTCAACCAGAGCTACTACCGCTTCGTGCCCGTGGACCGCAAGCACATTCGCTACGCGCTGGGCGCGATCAAGGGCACCGGCGAGGCCGCTGTCGATCACATCGTCGCGGTGCGCGCCGAATCCGGCCCGTTCAAGGACCTGTTCGATTTCTGCCGCCGCACCGACAAGAAAATCGTCAACAAACGCGTGATCGAAGCGCTGATCCGCGCCGGCGCTTTCGACAGCATCGAGCCGAACCGGGCCAAACTGTTCGGCAATGTCGGCCTGGCGATGGACGCCGCCGAACAGGAACACGCCAATGCCAACCAGGGCGGCCTGTTCGACATGTTCGGCGACGACGTCGCCCCCAGCGTGGAAATGGTGGAGATCAAGCCCTGGAACGATGCGGTCAAGCTGGCGGAAGAAAAGCTGGCCATCGGTTTCTACCTGTCCGGCCACCCTTTCGCCGCCTACGCCAAGGAAATCCGCGGTTTCATCAAAACGCCGCTATCGCGGCTCAGCCCGCGCAAGGAGCCGCAGCTGTTGGCCGGCTTCGTCACCGGCATCCGCGTCAAGGTGGGCAACCGCGGCAAGATGGCCTTCGTGCAACTGGACGACGGCAGCACCAAACTGGAAGTCAGCCTGTTCGCGGAAAGCTTCGAAGCCAACCGCAGCCGGCTGAAGGACGACGTGGTGCTGGTGATAGAAGGCAAGGTCAGCGAAGACAACTTCTCCGGCGGCCTGCGCATCATCGCCGACAAGGTCTACGAGCTGGGCGAGGCGCGCAGCCGCTACGCGCGCAGCTTGTCGCTGCAATTGGCCGGCAAGGTCGATGTCAGCAAGCTCAAGGCCCAGTTGCACCCGTTCCGTAGCGAGGATGCCGGCTGCCCGGTACGCATCCACTACAATAACGGCGCCGCCAGCGGCGACCTGATGCTGCCGCCGCCCTGGGGCGTGCGGCTGGACGACGGCCTGCTGCTGTCCTTGCAGGATTGGCTGGGCTCAGACAAGGTTAAGGTCATGTGGTAAGCCGCCCGAGCCGTTCAATAGCCGCGCGCCCGCGCGGCTTTTTTACGCCCGCGCTTTGCAAGCGCCGGACATTGCAGTAGGCTTGCCCGCTCCACAGCACTCATGGACAAGGATGTTTTCACGATGACGGCACGCCCGGCGCAACTCCCGGACCTCGCCCCGGTCTTCCAGATCGAGCAGGCAGTATTCGGCCAGCACATCTACCCCGACTTCTTCTTCCGTCAGGCCCACGATCTGTGGCCAGACCTGTTCTTGGTCGCGCCAGGCGCGCAAGACGGCGAATTGGGCGGCTACATCATTGGCGCGCCGGGCAGCGGGCAAGGCGAGTTCTGGATCATGTCTCTGGCGGTACACCTACATTGCCGCGGCCAGGGCACCGGCAAGCAATTGCTGCAGACGCTGCTGCAAGCGCTACGGGCGCGCCAAGCCAGCCATGCGAAACTGACCGTGCATCCCGACAACCCCGCGGTTCGGCTGTACCAGCAACTGGGCTTCACCATCATCGAGCATCAGCCGCACTACTTCGGCGAGGACGAACCACGTTTGCTCATGCGCGTGGATTTCTAAGAACCTGTTCAAAGTCTACGTTGCTTCAACCGTTTTCGCCTTGTCTCGCTCTTGCTCGCGGGAGCGTAAACAGACTCTAAACTTCACGATCAAGCGCCGCTCGCGGCGCTTTTTTATTGCCGGCATGTCCAATGCCCGAACGCAACAAAGCCTCCCCGAGGGGAGGCTTCCGTGTCGCGTTTCCACCGCGCCA